>WTAE01000059.1 GCA_013139765.1 Sulfurovum sp. | reverse complement strand
AGAGACGCGGAGGGTAACTTAAATCCACTCCCAAAACCAAGCATCGATACAGGTATGGGACTTGAACGTGTGGTTGCCATTAAAGAGGGTAAATTAAACAATTATCACTCTTCACTCTTTATGCCATTTTTGGACAAAATAGGTGAACTTGTAGGTACAAAATATGACTACGATGCCGCCAATTCTGCTTCTTACAGAGTTATAGCAGACCACTTACGTTCGGTTTCATTTTTACTTGCCCAAGGGGTAAACTTTGACAAAGAGGGACGAGGGTATGTACTTAGACGTATTATGCGTCGAGCTATTCGTCATGGTTACTTACTAGGACTTCGTAAGCCATTTATGTATCAGATGGTAGATATACTGGTTCAAACCATGGGTGAAGAGTATAGCTACTTACCAGAAAGAGCAGAGTCTATTAAAGTCTCTATGAAACTTGAAGAAGAGCGTTTTTTTGAAACCATTGAAGCAGGGATTAAACTGTTTAACAAAGAGTTAGAAAACACAAAAGATCGTTTTAACGGTGAAGTCGCGTTTAAACTCTATGACACTTACGGTTTCCCACTTGACCTTACAGAAGACATGTTAAGAGAGAAAAACATAGCTTTAGATTCGGCTGCCTTTAACGCTGCTATGGACAAGCAAAAAGCACAGTCAAAAGCGGCTTGGAAAGGTACGGGAGACGCAGCAGCGACTGGTGACTTTAAAACACTCAAAGAAGCGCATGGTCTAAACTCTTTTGTAGGTTACACTGAAAGAGAAGTTTCAACGAAAGTGTTAGCACTTTTAGACACAGACTTTAAAGAAGTATCTAGCATAGACGGCTACGGTTGGGCAATGCTTGAAGAGACACCTTTTTATGCAGAGTCTGGTGGACAAGTAGGTGATGCAGGTCACTTAGTACTTGCCAATAGAGATGCTAAAGTACTTGTTTTAGACACGCAAAAATTCTTAGATATGAACCTTTCTAAAGTAGAAGGAAAACTTTCTGTGGGTGACGCTGTGACAGCCAAAGTAGATGCAAACAAAATTGAGATAGAAAAACACCACTCAGCCACGCACTTACTGCATGCAGGACTTTTTGCGATTTTAGGTGACCATGTGGCGCAAGCAGGGTCACTGAATGATGACAAAAGACTACGTTTTGACTTCTCTCACCCTAAAGCGATGACAGCGGAAGAGCTGGTTGAGGTAGAACGTTGGGTCAATGACAAAATTGCAGCAGGCCAAACTGCACAAACACAAGAGTTAAACATTGATGCAGCCAGAGAACTGGGCGCAAAAGCACAGTTTGGTGAAAAGTATGGAGACAAGGTACGTGTGGTAAACATTGGGCCTTCTTCCATAGAACTTTGTGGGGGTAACCACGTGGACAATACAGCGCAAATTGGTCTCTTTATGATTACCAAAGAGTCAGGTGTTTCTGCTGGTGTGAGACGTATTGAAGCCGTGTGTGGAAATGCAGCGGTTGAAGCAGTAAGAACTTTGAGAGATGAACTCTCTGACATTAAAACAGAACTTAAAAATGTAAACCCTCTAGCAGGTATTGCTAAACTCAAAGAGCAAGTGAAAACACTTAAAACTGAAGTACAAGCAGCACAGTCTGCAACAAAAACAGAGTTAAGTGCCACAGAGATAAATGGCGCAAACGTGATTGTTGAAGAGGTAGAGTCTGGAGACATTAAAGAACTCATTGATGAAGCTAAAAATAAGTACCCAACGATGGCCATTATGCTTTTCCAAAAAAAGGGTGAAAAAGTACTTATTGCCTGTGGTTCAAAAGAGACAGCCATTAAAGCAGGAAACTGGATCAAAGAGATTGCCCCTATCTTAGGTGGTGGCGGTGGTGGTCGTCCAGACTTTGCACAGGCAGGTGGAAAAGATGCTTCTAAAATTGCGGAAGCAAAAGAAGCCGCCTTGGCTTACGTGAAAGAGAACCTCTAATGACAGCTTTATTTGCCAATAACGGCTACTTGATTGTTGCTTTACATGTACTCTCTGCACTTATTTGGGTAGGTGGGATGATTGCTGTGCGTATTGCTGTACATCCTGTCATAACGGGAGGTGGTGTCTCTGAAAAACAAATGTTACAATCAGACATTATGTCTCTTATGTTAGAACCGAAACAACGTTTAGGTATGAGCTTACAAATCATGGGAAAACTTTTTAACTTGGTACTTCCTTTTATCATCATTTTATTTGCAACGGGGCTTATCATGGCTGTTGCCATGGGTGGACACCATGGTGCGTTAAAGACACTTTTTCTTTCTAAAGAAATTATTTGGACTTTTATGGCCATCAATTTTACCTATATGTACATCAAACGTGCCAAAGCATGGAAACTCTTTTCCAAAGGTGAAGTGGCTTTAGCCAAAGCACAAATGGCATGGATCCCTTCTGTACTTTTACCTCTCAATATTGTTTTAGGACTTGTTGCGCTGTTTATGGGTGTAACGCTTAGAGGTATGTAAGGTGGAGCAGATTTGTTTATGCTCTTCCTCAGAAAGTAGGGCTTTACTCCTTCGTAATTTTGGCATTGATTTTGTACAAAAATCTCCTGACTACGATGAAGAACAAATCAGCACACACATTGCCAAAGACTTTGTCTACACCGCCAGCAAAGGGAAACTTGAAGCTGCCATTCGTGAGTTTGGACTAGAAGTACCACTGCTCTGCGCAGACACAGTCATCGCTGCAGAAGATGGAAGCATTTTACGTAAACCTAAAAACCTAGAAGATGCCAAACGCATTTTAAACAAGCAGTCTGGCTCCAAAATCTCCATCATCTCCTCTCTACACTACAAGTCAAAAACCTTAGCCTTTTCAGACATCTCAGCCACAGAGTATCACTTTGCTGACTTTGAAGAAGAAGATTTACAAGCCTACTTAGACTCTGGTCTCTGGCAAGGTAAAGCAGGGGGCTGCATGGTTGAAGGTTTTTGTAAAAAGTATATTAAGTCTGTGAACGGGTATGAGAGTTGTGCCATGGGTTTACAGGTAGAAGTATTGTTACCGTGGATAAAACATTAAAATGTATGAAAACGAAATAAAAGCCCTTAAAAAAGCAGGACGTTTTAGAGAGCGCAAACTGTTTTCTGATGACTTAGTTGACTTGGCTTCTAATGACTACTTAGGACTTTCTCACAACAAAAAACTCTTTAAAAAAGCAGTCAAATTAGTCACAAAATATGACACACTCTCTTCAAAAGCTTCACTATTAGTCAATGGCTATCACCCTATTCATAAAGACTTTGAAGAGACTATGGCAAAACAAAATGGCTTTGAAGAGGGCCTTGTGGTAGGTTCTGGCTATTTGGCTAATTTGGCGCTTATGGATGCTTTGGTACGTAAAGGTGACATGCTTTTTATGGACGAAGAGTACCATGCCTCAGGGGTGATGGGTGCAGCTTTGGTTAAAGAGCGTGTGGTTATTTTTAAACACAATGATGCGCAAGATTTAGCAGAAAAGTTGGCGGCATACCCAGGAAAAAGACAGATAATTGCTGTGGAGGGTGTGTACTCTATGGGTGGTGATTTGTGTGTTAAAGACATTTTTACTTTGGCAGAAGAGAAAGAAGCCATAATGATTGTAGATGAAGCGCACTCTGCTGGGGTTTTAGGTGAAAACCTTTTAGGTATTTTTGAACACTATGACATTGCCATTAACAACAGACACATTAAAATGGGAACCTTAGGTAAAGCGTATGGCTCTTATGGTGCGTACATCTTAGCTTCTTCGCATATTGTCTCTTTTTTAGTTAACCGCGCAAAACCCATTATTTACTCTACGGCACCTTCCGTGTTTGACACTGCTTTGGCTTTGGTGAATATGAAGCACATACGTAAAAAAGCCAAGACGTATAGAGAAAAAATAAATGCACGTCAAGCACTTGTGGAAAGCTCTTTTGGCTTAGTCTGTGCGAGTTTGATTGTGCCTTTGGAAATGCCGAACAATACCGCTACACAAGAGATGCAAGCAGCACTCATTGCAAAAGGAATTTTGGTGGGTGCGATACGTCAACCTACAGTTGAAAAGCCAATAATGCGGCTTATTTTAAATGTTTCTGTCTCTTTGACGAAGATTCAAGAGGCTTTAGCTCTCATTGACCATAATAGGGTAAAATAAATGAAAAGATTTTCAAAAAAGTTTTATAAAGGGTACATGGGTGTTTAACAGTTTAGTAAAAGGTTCAATCATTTTAATGATGTTGTTTGGTATTGCACTCACCGCAGCATTTATCTATGCCTATGAAGAGATCTCTTTAGATGCCGATAAACTCATCAACTATAAGCCTGAAACTTCGTCTATTATTTATGATAGACATGGTGAAAAATTGGCTTATGTGTTTAAAAAACAACACCGTCTTTATGCACGTTATGATGAAATACCAGGCTTCTTGGTTGAAGGCCTTGTTGCCATGGAAGACACGCAGTTTTTTGAACATAGCGGGGTAAACCCAGATGCCATTTTAAGAGCCATTGTAAAAGACATTCAAGCAGGTTCTTTTGTTGAGGGTGGGTCTACCTTGACCCAACAACTCATTAAAAATAAAATCCTCTCAAACGAAAAAAAGCTTGCACGTAAAATCAAAGAAGCCATCTTAGCACTCAAAATTGAACATGAACTCACTAAAGAAGATATTATTGAGCGTTATTTAAATGAAATTTCTTATGGAAACAACTATTTTGGTATTAAAACCGCAGCCAATGGATACTTTCACAAAGAGATGGACGAGTTAACAAAAAAAGAGATGGCCATTTTGGTTGGACTTCCTAATGCACCTAGTTTTTACAACCCTTTACGTCACTACAAACGTGCCTTAAACCGTGCAAACAATGTGCTTTACCGTATGAAGAGCATAGGGTGGATTACGCCAGAGGATTACCTTAAGGCGGTAAAAGAGTCACCAACGGTACATCGTACTTCACTGACACAAAACATTGCACCAAGCATTGTTGATGAAGTGTTGAGACGCTACAAAGGTAAGTTGGGAGACATTCGTACGGGTGGATATGAAATTTATACGACCATTGATATGAAACAACAAGCTATTGCCAAAGAAGCAGTAGATTATGCCTATAACAAAGCACTCAAAAAATACAATGAAGATGCTAAAACGTCTACCTTGTCTGTGGCTTTTGTGGCAGTTGAAAGTAGTACAGGTGACATCTTGTCCATGATCGGAACGACCGATTATAAAAAGTCTGCCTTTAACCGTGTGACCCAAGCCAACAGACAGCCAGGCTCCTCTTTTAAACCGTTTATCTACCAAACAGCCTTAGACATGGGGTATAACCCCGCAAGCCCTTTAACGGACTTGGCAAGAACCTTTCAGTATTACTACAAAGGCAAGCCGAAAATTTGGGCACCTAAAAACTATGAACATGACTTTAAAGGCTTCATCACATTTAGAGAAGCGTTGGTGCATTCACGTAACCTTGCAACGATTAACCTTGTCTCTGACCTTGGTGTGAGTACTATTCGTAAAAGGCTGGCATTCCTTGATGTGCCACACATCCCTAGAGACATGTCTATTGCCCTTGGTAACTTAGGACTTAGTCCGCTTAAAATGGCGCAGATCTTTTCTGTGTTTGCCAACAAAGGACATATGATTGAGCCAAGATTGGTTTCCAAAATTATTTCTAAAGAGGGTGCGATTATTTATGAGACACGTCCTAAAGAGATAGAAGGGTTTACCACACCAGAACAAGCTTACCTTATGACAGATGTTCTCATGGATGTAGTCAAACGTGGTACAGGACGAAATGCACAAGTCAAAGGCCTTGAACTTGCAGGAAAAACAGGTACCACCAACAACAACATTGATGCATGGTTCTGTGGGTATTCTCCTACCATTGAAACCATTGTATGGTTTGGTAGGGATAACAACAAACCTATTGGTAGAGGGGCAACAGGTGGGGCTATAGCCGCACCTGCTTTTTCTTATTACTATAGAAAACTTTTAGAACTCTACCCTGAGACAAAACGTGAGTTTGATGTGCCTGAGGGAGTATTGGAAGGTGTTTATGACGGTAAGAAAGAATTCTATACGGAACAGTCTCCTTTACCTAAAGAAGAGGCAAAACCTAAAGATCCATACATGGATGAACTCATGGATGAGACTGAAATGGTGGAAGACTTTGACCCCGATGAAAATGACATGGGTATGGCAGAGACTATTAATATTGATGAAGATCCAGACGAAGATGCAGGGGAAGACAGTGGCGATGCGCTACACCCTGAGAAAAAAGTACCACTGACACCTGTATCGAACGATATGGGAACTTTATTTTAACAGGACAAGACATGCACGACTTTGGACCAGAGATTATACTTATTACCATACTAGGATTGGTGGTTTTTTCAGATGCTTTGGCAGAAAAACTTAAAATCCCTTCTGTCTTTTTACTGCTTATTGGCTCGTATGGTATTTACACCTATGTCCCACAAGCGGTGCCTATAGATTTAAAACAGCATTTTGATACCATCATTATTTTCTGTATTCCTCTCATCTTTATGGGTGATGCCCTGCATTTGAAGTTTACAGACATTAAAAAGTACCGTTGGGACATCTTTTACCTGGCTGTTATTGCCGTAGCACTCTCCATTACTGCAGGTGCATCTATGTATTACCTTGACCTCTTTGAGGGCTTAACATTGGGCGCGTACGTGTCACTTTTTGCCATTAACATGGCAACAGATGCCGTCTCTGTACAGTCCATACTCTCAAGGTTTAAAGGTATTTCTCATCATTTAAAAGTTTTAATTGAAGGAGAATCTTTAGGGAATGATGCCACGGCAGTTATTGCCTTTTTCTTCATTGGACTACCATGGATGATGTCCGGAGAGATAGATGCTGGACATGCTGCTTTTGATGCCTTACGTGTCTTTGTGGTGAGTATTGGGTTAGGGTTAGTCATAGGTTTTGCTTTTTATATGATTATGAAACTTTTTTCAGACAAAAGAGGCGAGTTTTTCGCTTTTATTATTGAAGCTTACTTGGCGTATGTACTTGCCGAAGAGATGCATGTTTCAGGTATTTTGACACTCATTGTTGCCATCATCGCTACCAAAGCATGGATAGATTCTGACAATAAAGTGTTAGAAGAGGGTTCTAAAAAGACAAAATCTTTTATGCGTACCCTACGTTTGAGTAACATTAAAGCAACCACAACAGAGAGACTTGAGTACATTTATGAAATGGCAAAAGAGTTTGGGTACATTGCAGCGGTTATGATATTTTTTGTTTTAGCAGAGATGATAGATTTTGAAAAACTCTGGCTCTATAAGACAGAAATCTTCATCATGTTTGGAATCACCACACTCATACGTGCCATCTCCATGGCGAAGTTTGCCCTCTTGGGAAGCAGTAAATCTAAACACATCACAGCAGTAGGTTTCGAAGGTTGGTTCATTTTAACTTTCTCAGGAATGAAAGGGGCTTTGTCCATTATTTTGGTACACATGATACCAAACAGTTTTGAGCATAAAGAGTTGTTTGAAGTAGTAACGGTTGGGGTAGTGACACTGTCCATTTTTGTCTATGGGACAACATTGTGGACATACTTTACCTTCTTCAAAAAAGAAGAAGATAAGAAGTTATTTAAGCAGTAAACTGTAGGGTGTTTGTCTCCCGACAACACCAAATAATAAATTAAATATCTGCACCAATGACACAGGCTTGAGTACCTTCTGCATCCTCTTTACTGATAATATGTATATTACCATCGTCTATCCACTCTGAAAGTGATTGTTCTATACAGGCTGCATCAGGATCTAAAACATCTCCAGTATCTTTCCCATATGTTTGACATGTAACACCAAGTTCCGTGACCAGTGTTTCTGCGTTATTTAAGTCATCATCTGTAACCAGACCATTTTTAATGACTGCACAGGCAGTATAGCTTACATTATTAATGATGAGTATTTTCTCTTTAGCAGCTATTGTCTCTGTTGTGACATCTCCACTTAAGGTTTCATTGATGATGTCGTCCACTGCACCACATCCTGAAAGTGCTATTGCACTTAGTACTATTAAACTTGTTTTTTTCATGTATCTTCCTTGTGAGAATATTATAGCCATAGAAGATGAAAGAAGGGGTGTTTTTTAGCGTCTGAAAGAGGAGAATGTAAATGTGTGTAGAAGTATCCTAGGCAAAGAGCCTAGGAGTGGAACTTAACAAGAGTACGTTGAAATAAACTCAAACGCTGTTGGTCTACCTTCGTCAGGTATAACTTGTCTTTCAAACTGATAATGTTGGTATGTGTCAATGAAGTCTTGTGTCATTACTGGCAATAAGAAGTCGTGATCAGCGATAAGACCTTCAAGTGCTTCACGGAATGTGTGAGGCATTTGAGGAATATTTTTTTCTCTAATTTCATCAAGTGAAAGTTCGAACAAGTCAACATCCATTGGACCTACCATAGGGTAACCACCATTTTTGATACCATCAAGACCTGCAAGCATCAATACTGAGAAACAAAGGTAAGGACAAGCAGTAGAATCTGGGAATCTAGTCTCAATTCTTGTAGCCATTTCACCTGCACCGTATGGGATACGACATGCAGCAGAACGGTTTTGGCTAGAGTAAGTCAAAATGCTTGGTGCTTCGTAACCTGGAAGTAGTCTCTTGTAAGAGTTTGTACTTGGGTTAGTAAATGCAGCAACTGCGTCAGAGTGTTTAAAGATACCAGAAAGGTAGTCAAGTGCAGTTTTAGAAAGGTTTGCATATTCACCCTCTTGATAGAAAAGGTTTTTACCATTTTTCCAGATAGACTGGTGTACGTGCATACCGTTACCATTATCACCATACATTGGCTTAGGCATGAATGTAGCCGTTTTACCATTAAGGTGTGCAACCATTTTTACAACATATTTATATTTTTGTACGTTATCTGCTGCTTCGATAAGACCACCAAATTTGATACCGATCTCACCTTGTGCTTGTGCAACTTCGTGGTGACCTAACATTACTGTTAAACCAACTTCTTCAAGAAGTAGCATCATTTCAGCTCTTAAGTCTACCATTGAATCTGTTGGCATTGTTGGGAAGTAACCACCTTTAGTACCTGGTCTGTGACCCATGTTACCAAATTCGTAATCAGTATCTGAACTCCAACCACCCTCTTCAGACTCTACAGAGTAAGAAGCTGAATTGATTTTATCTGAGAACTTTACATCATCAAAGATGAAGAATTCATTTTCAGGACCAAAGTAAGCATCGTCACCAATACCAACTTCTTCCATGTGTGCAAGTGTTTTTTTAGCGATTGATCTTGGACATTTAGCATAAAGCTCATTTTTATAAATGTCATAAACATCACAGATAAGGATAACTGTAGAGTCAGCAGTAAATGGGTCCATAAATGCAGTTTCAACATCCGCTTTTAGAAGCATATCTGAAAAGTTAATTGGTTGCCATGCTTCGATAGATGAACCATCAAATGGGATACCGTTTTCAAGCATAGAATCTTCAACCGCAGAAGCTCTGTATGAAATATGGTGCCATGCACCTTTAATATCTGTGAATCTAAAGTCTACGAACTCAACCTCGTTCTCTTCACAAAATTTCTTGTATTCTGCAATGTTGTTTACAAATTTACCCATGTAATTCTCCTAAAATTTAATTTTTATCCTATAATTATAGCCATTAAAAAATTAGGTACATCAGTATTTGTGCTTAAAAAGTAACCAATTCTTTATCGCGCCCTTGAAAAGTAACAGCTTTGGTGTATCCTATCTCTCTTGCCAGCTTTGTAGTTTCTTCATACGCAAAGCCTACTTGTTCTACTGCATGGGCATCAGATGAGAAGGTAATAGGGATATCAAGTTCATAGGCAACTTCCAAGAGTGATTGTGAAGGGTAAATCTCTCCAATTGGTTTGCGTAGACCCGCCGCATTAAGTTCAAGTGCCATGCCTGATTTTTTGATAGCTTTGAGCGCATCTTTAGCCAAAATACGTGTATCTTGTTTAGGCATGTACTTAAAGATTTTAATCAGGTCCAAGTGACCTACAATGTCAAATTTTCCAGATTTTGCCATGGCTTCAGTCGCTTCAAAATAGGCTTTCCATATTTCATCGATGTCTTTGTCTTTCCATCCCCCAATAAACTCAGGGTTATCAAAACTCCATTTGTCAATAAAATGAATAGAACCTATGAGATAGTCAACGTCCGCATCTAAGACACGCTTATCCATATGCCCTGGTAACCAGTCAACTTCGTAGCCTAAAAGAATCTGAATTTCATTTTTGTACTTCTCTTTGGCTTCTAGCACATCAGACCTGTAGTCTTGCATCTCTTTAAAAGAGAGACGGTAATGTGGGTCAAAATCCATGGGTGCATGTTCAGAAAAACCATACACATCTATGCCAAGTTCAATGGCTCTTTGAATGTACTCATCTACAGTACCTTCAGCATGGTTACAGCGGGTGGTGTGGTTGTGTAAATCTATTCGTGTTGTTTTCATAATGGTGATTATAGCATATTCAGAGCTGAACGCATTGGTGACGTAAAAATATAAAATTAACTACATCAAAAAAAAATAGTGTAGAATGTTTTATGAAAAAATTATTACTTTATTTACTGATACTTATAATCCCTATATTCCTCTTTTCAGAAGATATCAACTCTATAGAAAAGTTGAAATTCTTTATGAAAGAGGGGCAGAAAAATGGCTATTTCCCTAAAACGATTCTTCTTAATACCTTTGGACCCCAAAAGAAATTAACGGAAGTTGATATTGATTTCAGAACTCTGATCCATTGGGATATCTATGCAAAGTGTCCAAGTAATGAGGATGAGATCATACTCGCACTAGGAAGTCAAAACCACTCTATTGTTTGTGATGCCGGAGATACCGCAGGTATTTTAGGTACAGGGGACAACTGGGTAGATGATGCAACAGGTAATGATATTTATTACCCTGGTCAGGGGAATGACACTATTGATACTGGATCAGGCAGCGATATTGTTATTTTTGATGCAAACTGGGGACAAGATAAGGTCACTGTACGATCAAGAAGAGTCAATACAGATGTTATTATGGGATATGATGGGTCATACCCTTGGAAGTACAATACCTTTATTATTTTTGGAAAAGAGATAAAGAGAGAAGATATTGTTTGGAAAAAAAACAGACTTTATCATCTCGTTACAGGTGACAGTATAGAACTCAATACCAAAGAAGTTAATGTATTGTTTGCAAGTGATCCTGCACATAATACAAGAGAGGTTCCCACCCAAGAAGATATTAATCTTGCAGAGTTAAAGTCAGAGTATGTGCTTGCTGATGGTAAGTATCTTTACCTTGCAAAAGGAAATAAGGGGATGCATGTTGTCAATGTGAAAGACCCTTTAAATCCTGTTATTATCTCTAAACTGGTACTTCCCGGACGGACTATGGATATAGTGATCGAAAATAATATTGCTTACGTGGCTCAGGGTGATCATTATCTTTCAGGTAAAAAGGGATGGGTGAGTATCGTAGACATTAGCAATAAAGCAGCTCCCAAACTTTTGAAAACGCTGAAGTTTGGAAATGCTATTCGTTCTGTTGAAGTGTATGACTCGAAATTGTACATCGCTGATACACATTTTAGTGAAGGAAGCAGAAGAAAGTTACATATTTATAATGTAAAACAGCCACCGAATCCATTACTCGTTTTCAGTAGCAAACTAAAATTTCGTATGGGAAACATGGTTGCACTGGATCATAAGCTCTACTTCCTCAGCACTTTTGATAAGATCAAAGTATTTGACATTAGCAATCCAAAATCCCCTCAATTGATGAAAGACAGTCCTCTTTATGGACAAAAGGCTTATAGCATTGCTGTGAAAGATGATATTTTGGTACATACCTATGCCGAGCATGGTATCAAGATGTATCGAATGCAAAGTGATCATGGTTTACAGCAGATATGTGACCTTACAACAATGCAGCCTAAAATACCGAAGTATGGTAAGAAAAATACGTTGATTATAGGTGATGGGTTGGTCTATAGAGCTGAGAATACAGAAGGAATTAGTGTGATCAGTATAAATGAGTGTAAAGTGCTAAATACCATTAAACCTTTGATCAAAAAATGGACCTCTCAGATTGTTTTGACAGGTAATACATTAATAAGTTTTTCACCTTTAAAAAAAGAAAAAATTTATCTATTGAAAGATGACATGATTCATGAAGCGAAGAAGGTGCAATATAGCAGTAAAAAACTCTCAAAAGATTCTGTGCAAGTAAAATTAAGCCTAGATCAGATTCAAACATTACTTTATAAGGCAACTACAGATAATAATGCATTTGAAGTGAAGCGGCTTTGTCAAATGGAGGCTAATCCGAATGTTTCAGGACATGAGCGCTACACACCTGTAGAGATAGCATCTAGAACAGGAAAAATATCTGCATTAAAAGCACTACTTGAGTGTGGAGGGAAAGTAACAAAGAAGAGTATGTTTCTTGCAGCATTGACTGAGCAGAATGAAGTGATGAAAATATTTGAAAAGAGAGGTTTACCTGTTACAATAAAAGATAAACAGGGCTGTACAACGTTACACTTCATAGCACAAGATGGTAGTTTGGAGATGGTGAAGTATCTTATAGGGAAAGGTGTGCCATACAATGCTACCTGTAGAAAAGATGAAACTCCATTGACATGGGCAAACTATGGCAACAATTGTAAGGTGATAGATTATTTGGAAACCTTATATCCTTCTTCACATAAAAAGAGTAATAATAAACATTGTAGAGAACAAAAGATCAAGAAAGAGCAAGCGCGTGAAGCTAAAATAAAACAGCTTGAAGCGCGTAAGAAATATGAAGCATTACAAGAAGAAAATATTCGTAAAGGTATCTACTCTCCAGAAGAACAAGCATTGATGAAGTTTAAGATGAAAGTAAAACAAAAAGGCAATGATCTAAATATGAAATTTATGGTTATTCATCCTATGACAACAGAAGCGATGGCTTCACAAAGAAAAATACCGATACGTTTTCTAGAGCATATTACAGTTTTTATGGGAGAGAGATTGTTATTTGATGCGACACTTAGCCCATATTTGAGTAACAATCCCATGTTTAAAATCAAAGTGAAAAACTCTGTTATCGATGAGGCTTTCACTTTAACTGCTGTCAATAATATAGGGTATCAAAAGAGTTTGACTCTACAGCCTAAAAAAGTTCACAAGCTTCCGACAGAAATGTTGATACCAAGCAAAGAAAATAAAGTATGTGATTTTAAGCAACTGTCTCCTGAGATGTGGAGTGCAAAATCAGTGGATGATGCGGTTAAGTTGTTCTATGGAGATGTTCTATATCATGAAGGTAATATCAAAGTGACTCTTCCCGAAATCGCTGGTAATGCTGCGGTTATACCGATGACTATAAAATCTGATATAGATCTTGAGTCAGTTGCCATTCTTAGTAACACGACAGAACATCCTCTGATTGCTGTGTTTAATGTCCCAAAAGGGCTAAAAATAGACTACAATCTGAAGTTCAAAGCAAAGAAGTATAATCGTGAATATGTATTGGTCATAGCCAAAGGAAGGGATGGCAAATATTATAAAGCGATAAAAAGACTTGAAATTTCACATGGAGGAGATAACTGTTCTTAATGAAGAAGGAAAGCGTAACGCTATTTTCATGTTCCCATGCTTTGCGTGATGGATAGAAGAGAAGTAAAAAGGTACATAAAACTACTTTTTACCACTAATTGGGTAATATAAGCATAATATTTTAGATGGGATAATCATGCAAAACAAAGTAGAACTTTTAGCACCAGCAGGTAACTTGGAGAAGATGAAAATTGCTCTGAATTATGGTGCTGACGCAGTGTATGGCGGTACGAGTACTTTCTCTTTACGTATACGTTCAGGTAAAGAGTTTGACATGGACTCTTATGCAGCAGGCATCGCGTATGCACATGAAAGAGGTAAAAAAGTCTACACAACCGTAAACTCTTTTCCTTTTAACTCCCAAATAAAACTTTATGAAAATCACCTTGCCAAAATGGCAGAGCTTAAACCTGATGCACTTATTGTGTCAAGCCCTGGAGTGGTGAAGATAGCACGTAAAATTGCACCAAACATTCCTATTCACCTCTCTACGCAAGCCAATGTCATGAATGCCATGGATGCTGAGGTCTATTATGACTTGGGTGTTGAGCGTATTATTGTGGCAAGAGAAATTTCTTTAAAAGATTGTGAAGCCATTAAAAATCATTTGCCTAAACTTGAACTTGAAATTTTTGTACATGGTTCGATGTGTTTCGCGTACTCTGGACGTTGTCTCATTTCATCCCTTCAAACAGGACGTGTACCAAACCGTGGGTCTTGTGCCAATGACTGTCGTTTCCCGTATGAGATTTACGCACATAACCCTGAATCTGGGACTACGTTTAGACTAGACGAAGAAGAGGGTATCGGGACGTACATCATGAATGCCAAAGATATGAACATGGCATCACATGTGGATGAAATCATGAAATCAGGTGTGATTGACTCGCTTAAAATTGAAGGGCGTACCAAGTCTCCTTATTATGCAGGGGTTGTGACTAAAGCCTACCGTCATGCCATAGATGATTACTATGCAGGTGACTTTGACGAAAAACGTTACCAAAAAGAGTTAGGTACCACACAAAACCGTGGGTTTACAGATGCCTATTTACTCTCACGTCCTTTTGACAGAAATGACACAGAATCTAATGACTTTTCTATACAGTATGGGACACATCAAGTTGCAGGTCTGGTGAGTGAAGACGGTACCACATGGAAGTGTAAAGACAAAACATGTATTGGTGACAGTATAGAGATTGTTTTACCTGTGGGTGCTTCTGTTGAATTGGTTGACAATGATATTGGAAGCATTGAAGAGATTGCTGGGCATTACGTGATAAAGTTTAAAAAACTTACCACCAAAGAGGGTAAAGAGTTGGACTGTGTACACTCTGGAAATGTCAATGACATTTTATTGCCTGCAAAACTACCAGGATATACGATCTTGAGACGTGAAATTGCTGAAGCATTGGAGAAAAAAGGGCTTACGGAAGTGTCTACTCCCATGAAGTTAGAATCAAAGCTTGAGGCAAAAGACGCACAAGAGAAAGAGATAAAATAAGTTTATTAAAGGGAAGAATATGAAGTTTGTATCTATTGTAATAGGTTCTAAAAGTGATTATGCTGTGATGGCTGAGTGTGCAGAGACCTTGAAAAAATTTGGTGTGCCGTATGAACTCATTGTTTCATCTGCACATAGAAGTCCTGAAAGAACAAGAACGTACATCAAAGAAGCAGAAGAAAAAGGGGCGCAAGTCTTTATTGCTGCGGCTGGTATGGCAGCACATTTGGCTGGTACTTGTGCGGCAAACACAACCAAACCTGTTTTGGGTGTACCAATGGAAGCAGGGGTACTTAAAGGGGAAGATGCACTTTTAAGTACAGTCATGATGCTTGAAGGTATGCCTGTAGGAACACTTGCCATTGGTAAAGCAGGGGCAGTAAATGCTGCGTACCTTGCCATTCAGATTATGGCACTGCAAGATGATGAGCTTAGAGTGAAACTGCAAGAAGACCGCATAAGCAAAGCGAAAAAAGTTGAGCTTGACTCTTCAGAGATTGAAACCATACTGTAAAATAGGGTATTTGGATATTGGTGTGATGGCAATCGCCCCCTACAAAAAATGAATAAAAAGAGAAATAAATGAACAAAGACGCAATTACTTTTTCAGCGATGTTGTTAAAACTTCAAGAATTCTGGGCAGAGCAGGGATGTAACATTGTACAGCCTTATGACATCCCATCAGGGGCAGGGACATTTCACCCTGCAACACTACTCAGAAGTTTAGACTCTAAACCTTGGTCTGCTGCTTACGTGGCACCTTCACGTCGCCCTACCGATGGACGTTATGGTGAAAACCCTAACCGTTTGGGTGCGTATTATCAGTTTCAAGCATTGATTAAACCTAGTCCTGACAACATTCAAGAACTTTATTTAAAATCGCTTGAGTACTTAGGATTGAACTTACAAGAGCATGACATTCGTTTTGTAGAAGATAACTGGGAGTCACCAACATTGGGTGCTTGGGGTCTTGGTTGGGAAGTTTGGCTTGATGGCATGGAAGTCACACAATTTACTTACTTCCAACAAGTAGGGGGCATCGCCTGTGACCCTGTTGCTGTAGAAATTACCTATGGTACTGAGCGTTTGGCGATGTATTTGCAAGGTGTAGAGTCTGTGTATGACTTGGTATGGAACAAAATGGGTGACACAGTTACCACTTATGGGGATGTACACAAAGAGACTGAGTATGAGTTTTCAAAATACCACTTTGAAGTGGCAAATGTAGAAAACCTTTTTCAACATTTTGAAGATGCAAGTGCTGAGTGTAAAGTTTGTTTAGAAGCAGGACTTCCTTTACCTGCTTATGACCAATGTATGGTCGCTTCACATGCCTTTAATGTCTTAGATGCTAGAAAAGCAATCTCTCAGGCACAAAGACAAAACTACATCTTAAAAATACGAGAGCTTTCTATAGGTTGTGCTCAGCTCTATAAAGCACAAGAACAAGAACGCAATAAGCGAGTAAAAGGTTAAGTCTTGATAGAAAAATTAGCCAATTCAAGTTTAAAACTAGGCATCATCTCAGGAGGGCAGTTAGGTAAAATGCTCATTCAAGAGGCAAGTAAGTGGGCCATTGCAACGTCTATACTTGATCCTGACCCAGACTGTCCTGCTAAGCGTATAGCAACAGAGCATGTTGAAGGTGATTTTCTTGATTTTGACACGGTGTATAACTTTGGTAAAGAGGTAGACATTCTTACTTATGAGATGGAAAACATTAACATTGAAGCATTGCTTCAGCTCAAAAAAGATGGTTTCAAAGTGGTGCCTGACCCAGAAGTACTTGCACTTATCCAAGACAAAGGTCTGCAAAAAGAGTTTTACAAAAAGCACAATATTCCTACCTCACCTTTTGCCTGTTGTGAAAACGCGGATGATATTGCTAAAGCCATAGAAGACAAAGAGTTCACTTATCCTTTTGTTCAGAAATTGAGAAAAGGCGGGTATGACGGTCGTGGTGTTGCAGTCATAAAGTCTGCGGAAGATACACTTCTTGATGGTCCATCTATGCTTGAGACCATGGTAGAGATAGACAAAGAGATAGCAATCATTGTGGCAAGAAATGAATTGGGTGAAGTACGTTGTTTCCCTGCAGTGGAAATGACATTTGATGAAAAAACCAATTTAGTAGAAGATTTGTTCTGTCCAGCTAACATTAGTGACAAAGATGTGAAGATAGCAGAAGAGTTGGCAATAAAAATCATTGAAAAGCTAGAGATGGTTGGGCTTTTGGCAGTAGAATTCTTTATAGATAAAAATGGTGAAGTTGTGGTCAACGAAGTCGCACCAAGACCACATAATAGCGGTCACCATACCATAGAGTCAGTATTGACTTCTCAGCTAGAGCAAATGCTCCGTGCCATCCTTGGGTTGCCTCTTGGTAGTACGAAGCTCATTATGCCTTCAGTGATGCTCAACCTTTTAGGTGAAGAGGGACATACGGGTCAGGTACGTTATGAAGGACTGAGTGAAGTCTTAGCAATGGAAGGTGTAAAAGTACATCTTTATGGAAAACAACAAACAAGACCTTCTCGAAAGATGGGACACGTAACAGTGCTTTGTCCTACAGTAGAAGAGGCTTTTGAAAAAGCAGAAAAAGTAAAAAATATACTCAAGGTAAAATCATGGCAAAAGTAGTAGTAAGTATAGTGATGGGTTCAGACTCAGACCTACCGGTTATGCAAGCAGCAGCAGATATGTTAGAACAATTTGGTGTGGGGTATGAACTCGATGTTGTTTCAGCACACAGAACACCTGAAAAACTTTTTGAGTACTCAAAAAATGCCCATAAACGTGGCATTCAAGTTATCATCGCAGGGGCAGGAGGTGCCGCGCACTTACCTGGTATGATTGCTTCGATGTCACCCCTACCTATTATTGGGGTGCCGGTAAAGTCTTCAAACTCTATAGATGGTTGGGACTCTATACTCTCTATACTTCAAATGCCTGGCGGGGTACCTGTAGCAACAGTAGCACTGAATGGTGCAAAAAATGCAGGTATTTTAGCCGCACAAATGGTTTCTATTGGGGATGAAAGAGTAAGAGAAGAAATCATTGCGTATAAAGAAGATCTCAATGCGCAAGTGATGGAAAAGTCTGCTAGAGTAAAAATCACGAAAGACTAACATGACAGTAGCAGAGATATACAAACATTTAGACATCATAAGCCCTTTTGAACTTCAAGAAAAATGGGACAATTCTGGGCTTAATGTAGGAGAAATGACACGTGAAGTTTCTGAAGTTGTTGTCTCTTTAGATATAGATACTGACATGATAGAAGCAGCCAAAGAGGGTACTCTTTTTGTGGTGCATCATCCTCTTATTTTTGACAAGTTAGGAAGTCTTGATTTTTCGAAATACCCTTCAAACTTACTTGAAAAAATGATTTTAAAGAAACATTCCCTCATTGCCATGCATACCAACTTTGACCAAACACACTTAAACAAATATGTTTTTGAAAAAATCTTAGGGTTTACACTTGAAAAACAAAATTCTTTTTTGTGTACGGTAAAAGGTGAGTGGAATTATAAAGCATTGTTGAAACTTATTAAAGAGAAGTTAAATTTGCCAACACTAAAAGTAGTGGGTAAAAAAGAGAACATCCGTTCTATCGCCCTTTGTACGGGTGCTGGAGCTTCACTTATGGATGAGGTAGAAGCCGATTGTTTCTTGACCGGAGACATCAAATACCATGATGCGATGAAAGCCATGAGTGAAGATTTGATGTTGGTTGACATAGGACATTATGAATCTGAGAAGTTTTTTGCAGAGATAATGGCAGATGAATTGAAAGTTTTACCTATTTTAGCTATAATTGCGAATTCTAAAAACCCATTTACTATAGAAGCGTTATAAAAAACGTAGAAAAATTGGTTTAAGTAACACTAGTTAGTGCTACAAACACACCCTGAAATGCCTAAAGGACAGAGATTGAACAAACACTTAGATGAACTTATTGAACTTTCAAAAAATGACAAAGCCATTGATGCCTATACACCACAACTTGATGCTGCCAATAAAAAGATAGCAAGAATACAAAAGAAAATTGATGCTGCACAAGGTGAGTTAGACACTTTAAACAATGACATTGCAGGAAATACTGCAAAAGTGACTGTTTTTGAAGAGCAACTTACACTTTTGAATGAGCAATTGACTTCAAACACTAAAAAAGCCAAAGAGATTACAACAGAAAAAGAGATGAAAGCACTCTCTTTAGAAGAAGACATCGCTAAAGAAAAAATGACTTTTGCCAATGAAGAGATTGAAAGACTTCAAGGGATCAATGCAACTAAAAGTACTTTACTTTCAGAAGCAAGTGAAAAAGTTGAAGCATTAAGCACTGACTTTGCTGCTGTCAATAAAGAAGTATCTGTAGAGACTGCAGTCATCGAAAAAGCAAAAGGTGAACTTTTTGTAAAAAGAGAAGCACTTAGCAGAAAACTTGAACAAAAAGTATTGGCATTTTATGAAAAAATCCGTATTTGGGCAGGGAACACAGCAGTTGTACCTGTAAAAAAACAAGCATGTTACGGTTGTTATATGAAATTGAATGACAAAACATACTCAGAAGTGATTAGAGCAGATGAAATCTGTAACTGTCCTCACTGTGGTAGAATTCTTTACATCGAACCAGTGACTGCAGAAGACGCATAGTGTAACATGGGCAAGATGCCCACGCTACATAGGAGTTTAAATGAATACGTTATTTTTTTTCTTCTATAGTCTTGTCTCAGTACTCATCTATGTGATAGCACTCCCTTTTCTCCTCCTCTTTTCTTTTAAAACAAAATACAAACAATCTATCCCCGCTAGATTTTTCTTATGGAAAAACAGCCCTTTAAAAAAAGATGGTATTTGGTTTCACTCTTGTTCTTTTGGAGAAGCCAAGGCCATTAAACCTTTGGTGGATACTTTGCCTTCAGACTTACTTCGTATGAGTACCACAACCAACACTGGTTTTCAAGCCATTGGCGAATACACGCAAGAGAGTCGCTATTTACCTTTTGAAGCCTTACTCTTTTTTTGGACGAAACCTCAAAAAGTCTTGGTGGTGATGGAAGCAGAGTTTTGGTATTTACTTTTTGCCTTGGCACAAAAAAGAGGGGCAAAAACCCTGCTTATTAATGCAAGAATGTCAGACAGGTCTTACCCAAAGTATTTGAAAATGGCATGGCTGTATAGACAAATATTTAAACACATCGATGAAGTGTATGCACAAACAGCATTAGACAAAGAACGTTTAGAGTCTTTAGGGGCTAACAATGTGCAGGTAACGGGAAATATTAAACTCTCAACCTTGCCAAGTGTGTCTAAAGTGTTAGAAAAACCTTCGGTCTTAACGCTTTGTGCTGCGAGTACCCATGAGGGAGAAGA
>WTAE01000062.1 GCA_013139765.1 Sulfurovum sp. | reverse complement strand
AGATAGTCAGCCATTTTTTAGTCATGGTCATTGTGTCAAACATATCACCATGAGTGACAAAGTATTTTTTACCCTGCGCATCAATATACTCTGTGTCATTCAAGATGTTAAGATTGTCACCTAGGAGTAGTGGTAAGAAAGCACGTAAAAATTCATCATGATTTCCAGTGATGTAATTTACCACTGTCCCTTTCCTGGCTGCCCTGAGGATTTTCTGTATGACATCTGAGTGTGTCTGTTTCCAACGGACCTTCTGTCTCATGGCCCAGCCATCAATGATGTCTCCAACCAAATAGAGTTCTTCAGCTTCATTGTGTTTAATAAAGTCTAAAAGTACTTCCGCTTTTGCATGTTTTGTACCTAGGTGTAAGTCTGATATAAATATTGATTTGTATTTCATGGTAGCAGTGTATAGAAAAGTGATGACAAATATGTTACACTCAGTACTAGAATAACTAAAACAAAAGGTATCCCTATGTCTTATCTTAAACTATTTATTATGCTTGCGCTTACAGTTTTCTTCTCTGCTTGTAGTCAAGAAACAAAAACAGAGACACAAGAAGAGAAAAAAGAAACTTCAAAGGCTTCTACAAATCCTGTAAACACCTACTTAGACAGTCGTGTCAACGCTATAGGCAGTGCCAAAGCGTCTGTGATTCAGAGTAATAAAAAAACAGAAGAGCAGAATAAAGCGATGGATGATTTGTTGGGGAGATAGGTTCTATATAGATTTTATATGAATTTGTCGGGGTAAGGGTACCCCGAGCTACACGGTTTAAAATTTTGAAATGCTTTTTAGGACCTCAAAGTAAGTAGGGAAAGTTTTTGCTGTACATTCTGGTTCATTGATAGTCACAGAAGCTTCGTCTAAAGCCAAAAGTGAAAAACACATCGCCATTCTATGGTCATCATAGGTATCTATGGCTGCATGTTTAAGTACTTTGGGAGCAGTAATTTTCAAATAATCCTCACCCTCTTCTACCTCAGCACCCACTTTACGTAACTCTGTCGCCATCGCAAAAAGTCTGTCTGTCTCTTTGACACGCCAGTTGTAAATGTTTCTCAGTGTTGTGGTACCTTCAACAAAAAGTGCCATGGTTGCAATGGTCATTGCCGCATCAGGAATGTGATTAAAGTCCATATCTATGTTATGTAAAGTATCTCTCGTGACAGAGACATACGACTCACCCCACTCTACTTTTGCACCCATTTTTTCTAAGACATCGACAAATTGTACATCACCTTGTATACTGTTTTTGCCAATACCCGTCACTTTTACCGTACCACCTTTAATGGCAGCTGCCGCTAAAAAGTAAGAAGCAGAAGAAGCATCACCCTCAACCATAAAGCGCTCTACCGCTTTATAAGTCTGTCCTGCTTTGATGAAAAAAGTTTTATAGTTGTCATTGTGAACTTCAACACCAAAGTCTTTCATAATGTTTAGCGTAATATCAATGTACGGCTTAGAAACCAACTCACCAATAATCTCAATCTCCATGTCATTTTTAGCCATTGGTGATGCCATAAGAAGCGCCGTTAAAAATTGACTTGAAATAGCACCATCAATACTAACTTTTCCACCTACTAAACCTTTGGCATCAATACTTAGCGAAGGATAGCCTTCATTTTCAAGGTAGGTAATCTTCGCACCAGATTCTCTCAAGGCATCAACCAAGTGTCCAATAGGTCTCTCTTTCATACGTGGGTCACCCGTCAGTACATACTGACCTTCTCCCAAACACAAAGCCGCACATAAAGGACGCATAGCCGTTCCCGCATTTCCTAAATGAAGCTCTAGCGGTTCTTTTTGATGAATGGGACCTGCATTACCTACAATGACACACTCTTTTTTATCTTCAGAAAGGGTATATTCAATCCCTAACTTTTTTAATGCATTCAACATATAACGCGTGTCATCACTCTCTAACAAATTTGTAATGGTACTTGTACCTTCAGCTAAAGCAGCAAGAAGTAAAGCCCTATTAGAAAGACTTTTTGAACCAGGTAAGTTAATGACACCCTCTATTTTACGTATAGGGTCTAAAGTAACTGTATTCATCTTAGGCTTCTACACTTTTCATCTCTTGGATTTTGTCAATCACGTTTTGCACAATCCAGTCTGGTGTAGAAGCACCAGCAGAGATACCACAAAGTGTTTTCC
Source organism: Sulfurovum sp. (assembly GCA_013139765.1). Lineage (GTDB taxonomy): Bacteria > Campylobacterota > Campylobacteria > Campylobacterales > Sulfurovaceae > Sulfurovum. The sequence goes on along the minus strand of WTAE01000062.1, from coordinate 4,129 downwards.
CCTCAAACCAAGCCTCTTCAAGTTCTTTTTCATTTTCAATCAAGTAACTATCGCTACAGTCACGTTGAGAAATACTATGTAACTGCTTCGTATTCGAAGAGTGTTTTCCCCCAATAACCACCATAATATCTGCATCTTTTGCTAACTCTGCTGCGGCATCTTGGTTTTCAAAGGTTGCATTACAAATGGTGTTAAACACACGAATCTCTTTTCGCGTTGCCATGAGTGCTGTCACAATTTTTGCAAAATCTTCAGGTTTTTTTGTGGTTTGTGACACGACTGCTACTTTACCTTTTAAAGGTAAACTTTTCAATTCTTCAGGCTCTAAAACAATAAAAGCATCTTCCAAATCTTTCGCATACGAAACCACACCTTTGATTTCTGGATGCTCAGCATCTCCAAATATCACAATACTATAACCATCTTCACTCATCTTTTCAACAATGTTTTGTGGCGTGGTGACATATGGACAGGTCGCATCAATGATTTTTTTCTCTTCTTTCTCTAAAGCACGTAACTCTTCTTTAGGAATACCATGGGTACGAATGACAACATCTTGTTCTGTACCAATGTCCTCTAAAGACTCAGCAAGACCAATGTTAAACCCAACTTTTAAACGGTTAATTTCATCTTTGTTATGAATGAGTGGACCATAGGTCACTGCACCCTTGTGCTCTTCAGCAATCTCAATGGCACGTTTTACACCAAAACAAAATCCGTATGAAGAAGCTAAGACTATTTTCATCGTATTATCTTAGTGTCGCTTGACATTGTGTCTCAAGCGCTGACATTACATCAGCCATCACTGTTTCAATGTCTGCATCTTCCAGTGTTTTTTCCATAGACTGAATGAAAAAACGTATGGTCAGTGACTTTTGATCACCCAGTGCTTCATCTTCATAAATGTCCACAGGGTAAATATCTTTAATCATAGGTGACTCTAGCGCATGTAAAACTTTTGCAACATCAAAATATAAAAGATCTTTATTGATGACTACAGAAAGGTCTTTATACACCCCTTGGAACTTAGAAATACCATGGGCATTGATGTGTTTAGGCAACAAGGCAGAAAAATCAAGTTCTGCAATAAAGGTCACAGGTATACCAAACTCCTCTTGCACAGAAGGGTGAAGTTTAGAAATAAACCCAATTACTTTTCCCTCTACAAGTACATTGGCAGACTGGTACGGATGTAACAAGCCATTCTCATAGCTACAAGGTTCTAATGTAAAGGCACCAATCACAGCACCTACTTTTTGCGTAAAACTTTCAAAGTCAATGACTTTTGGTTTTCCTGCATTACGTACATTTTCACCTTCCACTTGCCCTGAAAATACAAAAGAAATTACTTCATGCTCTTCTCTTTTAGATCCAAAAATAGACCCAATCTCAAAAAGAGGAATCGACTTCTTCGTATAAGAGACATTACGTTTTACCGTATTGAGCATATTGACCAAAATGGTACTTCTCAGTGTATTAAGGTCTTCTGCAATGGGGTTAGCAAGTGCTAAATCTTCGTCAGTCACTGCAAAACCATATTTTTCTAAAAGTACTTTATCTGAAAATACATAAGAGACATTTTCAAAATATCCTACACCTATCGCAGCATTTCTAAAAGATTTTTTTGCTTTATATCTGTCTGTTGTCGCATTAAGTCTAAACTGTTCTGCAAAGACAAAAGGTTTTGCTTCAATGTTATTGATCCCAATAATACGCACAATCTCTTCAGCAATGTCTTGAATATGTTTAATGTCATGTCTAAACAGTGGTACAAGAACAGAAATGACATCGGTGCCTAAGGTGTTAATCTCGAAACCTAATTTTTGTAAAATCGTTACAATTTTAGAAATTTCAATCTCCATACCCACAATCGCAGAGATCTCTTTTGCATCTACCTTCACACGTTCTTGTTCTCTTTCAACATTCACATTTAAAGAACCCTCATAACATGCAATGGTCATATCTCTCTCTAAGAGTAAAGCTAAGGTTGAAAGACCAAATACAAGGTCGGGGTTAGATCCTCTAGAAGTTTTGTAGTACAAGGCATCTGTCTTTAAAGATTTTGCATGTACCGCTTCAACCAGAGTATCAGGATGTATATAACTCGCTTCAATTAAGAGTTCACTGGTTTCATCATTTGCTTTAGATGCATCCGTCTGGCTCACACCCACAACAGAAGCCAAACCTTTTTCAGCATTCACATCTGTGATGCCGCTCTCAACATTCTTAGGAAGTACTGAGACTTTATTGTCCTCATTTCTAAAAAAGTCAGAATCATACGCACGTAAAATTACACCTGTCGCATGGGTAGCATACGCAAGTAATGCAGATAAAGAACCTTCTGTTTCCACAGTAACCATCGCCAAACGAAGAGAGATCAAAAAGTTTACGTTTATATTTTCAACTTTGGCTAACTTGTAGTACAAGTCTGCATCCATCTGTCCTTCAGAACGCAGCTCAGCTTCTCTTGCAATGCCTAATTTCATTTTTTCTTCTACTTTAACTTCAAACGCTTTCATTTCAATGTCAAGTGCTGAGGACAAGTCTCTTGCCACACCATACACAGAGAGACAATCTCCTCTGTTTGCAGTAAGCTCAAGTTCGATAATCGTATCTTCCACGCGAACATAAGAACCGAGTTCACGTCCTACCTCAAGTGTACCCATACTCTCATCGAGAATCATAATGCCTTTACCTGTATCGGGTAAACCTAACTCAGAAGAAGCACACACCATTCCTTCAGACTCTACGCCACGAAGTTTGGCATGTTTGATTTCAAAATTTCCAGGAAGTACAGCACCTATGGTTGCCACAGCTACATACTTTGCATCAACAACGTTCGCCGCACCACAAACGATTTGTCTAATCCCTGAACCCACATCAATCTGACACACATTCAGTTTGTCTGCATCAGGGTGTTTTTCGACTGAAAGTATTTTCCCTACCACAACTTTATCTGCAATGTTAATTTGATTAAGGCTGTCTACTTCAAGCCCAATCGCATTAAAAGTTTCATAAAGTGTTTCATTGGAAACGTCTGTAAGGTTAATATATTCATTTAACCAAGATCTTGTAATTATCATCTAAACTGCTCCAACAATCTTATATCTCCCTCAAAGAGAGATCTTAAATCTGGTATCTTATGCATCAACATTGCAAAACGTTCCACACCTAAACCAAAGGCATACCCACTCACATCATCATAACCCACTGCTTTAAAAACATTGGGGTCAACAATTCCACAACCAAGCACTTCTAACCAACCTGTATGAGAACAGATACGACAACCCTTCGCTTCACAGAAGATACAAGAGATGTCTACTTCCGCCGATGGCTCGGTGAAAGGGAAGAAAGAGGGTCTGAAACGTACTTCAACATCACCAAACATATATTGCAAGAAATCTGTCAAAATTGCTTTTAAATTTGCAAAGTTCACTTTACCTTTTTCATCTACAACAAGACCTTCCACTTGATGAAACATCGGAGTATGTGTAACATCAAAGTCACGTCTAAACACAGTTCCTGGCGCAATCATACGAATAGGTGGTTTTGTTTCTAACATCGTACGAATCTGTACAGGTGAAGTGTGTGTTCTAAGTAAACCACCATCTTTAAAGTAAAAAGTATCTTGCATGTCACGCGCTGGGTGGTACTTAGGAAGGTTAAGTGCTTCAAAGTTATGGACGTCATCTTCCACCATTGGCCCAGACTCTACGGCAAAGTTTAATGCCACAAAGTAGTCAATAATTTTGTCCATCGTTTCCATCACTGGATGTAAAGCACCTTTTTCTGCCAAGGTACCATACAACGAGACATCAATCTCTTCAGATTTTAAAATACGTTCTATCTCTAAAGCTTTCAGGACTGCAAAACGTGCATCAAATGCACTTTGCAACGCTGCTTTGTTTTCATTTAGACCTTGAGCAAATGCTTTTTTCTCAGGACCAGGGACATCTTTCATTTTTGCGAAATCTGCGCTCAAGACACCCTTCTTACCAAAAAGCTCTACACGTACTTTTTCAAGTACTTCAAGTGAATCAGCCTGGGTGATTTTATCTTCTAATTCTTTCATTGTTTCCCATTTATTTCATTGTTATTATCGTGATTTTATCCAAATCTTGCTAATAAG
>WTAE01000054.1 GCA_013139765.1 Sulfurovum sp. | reverse complement strand
AAGCAAAAAGATGTTATTACTATTGCCGGTGACGGTGGTACTATGGATATCGGTTTCTCTATGACTATGCACTCATGGATTCGTGGTGAGAAATTTACTACAATCATGCTTGATAACGAAGTTTACGGAAACACTGGTGGTCAATCATCAGGTATGTCACCAAAAGGTGCTGTACTTAAGATGGCTCCAATGGGTAAAGATTTTGATAAAATGCCTGCAACTGATCTTGCAAGAGCTGCTGGTTGTGTGTACATTGTTAGAATGTCTCCAACTAACATCAAAAAAGCTGCTAAAGTAATTAGAAGAGCAATCTTCGTTGCTAGAGAAGTTGGACCAACATTTATTCAAGCGTATACATCTTGTAACATCGAATACTCTATTCCTACAGAAGAAGTATTTGCAGATGCTAAAGCACAAGAAAAAGATCGTTTTACATTCGACGAATACATGACTGAAGAAGCGAAAGCTGTAATCGACCGTGTTGAAGCTGAAGAAAAAGCGGCTAAAAAAGCTAAAAAAGCAGAGGCGGTTTAATATGTCTGAGCACAAAAGATATAACATAAGAATTTCTGGACTAGGTGGACAGGGGGTTGTAACTACAGCTCACATCCTTGGTACTACTTTGGATAATGCAGGTAAATTTGCATCTTTGGTACCATTTTTTGGTTCTGAAAAAAGAATGGCACCAGTTGAAGCATACGTAAGAGCTTCAACTCAAGAAATTTATGAAGTGGGTGAAGTAATTTACCCAGACATTATTATGATCTACCATGCACAAGTTGTAACACACGGTAAATCATACACAATGCCTTTCTATACAGGTCTTAAGCCTAATGCATTAATTATCATCAACACGGACAGAGATGTTCTTCAACCTGAAGATATTAAAGTTATTAAAGACTTAAATGCAAAAGTTGTTCAATTTGATGCTACAGCATTGGCAATGAAAATTGCTGGTACTGAACTTGCAACAAACATGGCAATGATGGGTATGCTTCTTGGACTTACTAAACTAGTAAATGAAGATCACATTGAAAAAGCTGTTAGAGAAAGATTCTTAGGAAACTCATTTGTTGCATCTGGTGGTACTGCCGCTCTAGATTCTGCTATTGAGAAAAAGTTTAAGAAAAAAGAACAACTTCTTCAAGCTAACATGGATGTTATTAATGCAACATTCGAAATGGCTGATAAAGTAGATTTAACGACTGATGAAACTATCATTCGTTTTGATGTGTAATTAGAAAAGGAATAGAATGTACTATGTAGCAAAAGTTGATTCTGATAAATGTGCTGAGTACAAGTGTAATACTTGTACATTATACTGTCCAGAAGCAAATACGCTTATGTTCGACAAAGAAGCTAACACTTCTTGGGTAGATGAAGACAGATGTAAAGGTTGTGCAATTTGTGTATACGTTTGTAGTGACATGCTAAACCGTGATTGTATCACGATGGCAATGGCTACTCCAACCGAAGTATAAATTTCAAGCATTTAGTCACCCTCCTGGGTGGCTTTATTTGACTAACTCTCCTCTTTTCCAAAACTTTCAAAACCAAATTATTTACCCTAAAACCCTATAAAAAACTCCCTTATTTTATTACGCTTGCGATGTAAGTTTTCTTTAAAGTTATTCACAAGTTAATTTTAGAGAATAATGCTAAAATGACGCAATTAAAACTAAAGGATTGTAGTGAAAATTACAGTAGAAAAATTAGATGATATAAACTTCAGTATTGCAGGTAATATTGATAACAGCGTGATTGACAATAAAATTAAAGAGTTAAAAGAAGTAGCGGATAAAGCACCAGAAGTTGAGGGTGAAACTTTAGATGCAGCAGCGCAAAAACAGAAGATTGAAGAAGAAGCAGCAGGACTTGTATTTAAAGATTTTGTTGCCGCTGGTATCAAAGAAGCGAACATTGATGTGGATACACTTTTAGGGCAACCCGCACTTAGAAAGTATGAGCAACAAGGTGACAGTGTACACTTTGAAGTAGAAGTATCTATTAGCCCAGAAATTGACACAAACATTGAGTACATGGACATTGTGCCAGAGTTTACACAACTTGATGCAGACCCTGCAGCGGTTGAAGCTAAGTTGACTGCATTTGCAGAGCAACAAGCACCTTTCAAAGCATTAGAAACAGCAAAACCTGTTGAAAATGGTGATGTAGCGGTTATTGACTTCGCAGGATTTATTGACAATCAAGCATTTGAAGGTGGAAGCTCTGAAAAGTTTAACCTAAAAATTGGTTCGAACTCATTCATCCCAGGATTTGAAGAGCAAATTATCGGTATGGAGTATGGTGATGAGAGAGAAGTTAAAGTTACTTTCCCTACAGATTATTCTTCAGAAGACTTGGCTGGAAAAGAAGCAACGTTTGTTGTGAAACTTCATGAAATCCAAGAGCAAAAAGCGGAAGAGCCAGATGATGCATTTGCTAAAAAAATCCTTTCAGATGATAAAGCAACACTTACAACGCTAAAAGAAAAATTTGCAGAACAGCTTACTTCTGAAGAGCTTTCAGAAATTTATGTACGTGATCTTAAGCCAAAACTTGTTGCAGGGTTATTAACAAAGTTTGATTTCACTTTACCAATGAATGTTGTAGAGCAAGAGATAGATGCAAAAGTCAGTGAAATGTCTAGACGTTTTTCTGAAGAAGATCACAAGATGTATAGAGATGATAAAGATAAATTTATTGCGCTTAGAGACTCTATCCGTGAAGAAGCACAAAACACTATCAAGATTGCACTTATTATTGAAGCATTGGCTAAAAAAGAGGGTATTGATGTACATGAACAAGAAGTACATGCTGCACTAGGTTACCAAGCTATGATGAGAGGTCAAGATGCACAAGAGCTTGTGAAGTATTATGAAGAGAACAACCTCATGCACTCAGCAAAAATGGGTCTGACTGAAGACAAACTTTTTGGTAAACTCCTTGGCTTTGACAAAAGATAAGCACTGGACCCAAACTCTTTGGGACTGGGCTGACGAAAATAACGTACCAGACCTTGAATGGGTTGAACATGACTCTTATGTTAAAGGTGGATACTTTAGAGGTTTACCAAGAGACAAAGATGCTTTAGTCAACCTAGAAAGGCTCAATCTCCTTGGTGCACAAATCTCTACTTTACCTCCAGAGATAGGGAACTTAGTACAGTTAAAAAAGCTTTATCTTTTAGGAAACCAATTACTTGAACTCCCAAAAGAGATAGCTAAGCTTACACACTTAGAAGAACTATATCTTGCAGGGAATAAACTTTCTGAGTTACCCAAAGAGATAGGTGCGCTCACTTCTTTAAAACTTTTACTGGTGCAAGAGAATCAACTTACAACACTGCCAAAAGAGATAGGTAACCTTGTGAACTTAGAAGTGCTAGAACTTGGAAAGAACCAACTGAGTTCTTTGCCTAAAGAGATAGCTAAACTTACAAACTTACATAAACTAACCCTTTGGAGAAACAAACTGACTACCTTACCTGAAGAGATAGTTGGCCTCGTAAATTTAACAGAATTTGACTGTATGTATAATCAAATTGGCTTAACCCAAGGTATCACACAGTGGCTTGAAGTCTTGATGGCTAAAGAGCGTAGTGTTAACATATAAGAGGAGCATGTATGCCTTATGAAAAGATTGATGTAGACAATATAAGAGAAATGGTACGGAAGTTTTATGCTGAAATACTCAAAGATGAAACATTAAGTCCTTTTTTTGTAAAAGCTTTGGGTGATGATTTGGAAAATGGGAAATGGCCTGAGCATTTTCATACCTTAGATAACTTTTGGGGGCTTATGATGAGTGGCCACAAAGGGTACATGGGTGACCCTTTTCCTGCACATGCCTTCATTGGACCGCTTTACCGTGAAACATTTGAACAATGGCTAAAACTTTTTCATGCTGTGGTGTATGAAATGTTTGTTCCCACGATTGCAGATAAGTTTTATAAAAAAGCAAATATCCTTGCGGAACAGTTTATGGACAATCTTGGCATTAATGACGATGATGAGGATGACGACTAAGTTTTGTTATACTTTGTGTCTAAATGAATAGAGGAGAATGTATGTTATATGATACAGTAGAAAGAGTTTCCGTCGAGCCAATGGTACGTGATTTTTATGCCATGCTTGTGAAAGATGACCTTGTTGGCCCTTACTTTACTCAGGCTTTGGGTGAAGACTTAAAAAATGATAAATGGTATGAGCACTTCAAAACATTAGAGAGTTTTTGGCTGATGCTTATGACAGGTGAGCCAGGGTATTTTGGTGATCCTTTTGGACCCCATGCTTTTTTACCCAATCTTTCCGAAGAAGTTTTTGCACGTTGGTTGGAACTTTTTAACA
>WTAE01000018.1 GCA_013139765.1 Sulfurovum sp. | reverse complement strand
GGTATGGTTGGAAAGAAAAAAGAAACGAAAGTTGAGGATAAGTAAGTGAGTAAAATATTTGTAGACGCATGTCTAGGTAAAGAGACACCATACACACCTGTATGGATGATGAGACAAGCAGGACGTTACCTGCCAGAATATATGGCAGTACGTGCAGAGGCTGGAAATTTCCTTAACCTTTGTCATGCACCAGAAAAAGCAGCTGAAGTAACTATCCAACCTTTGGACATTGTGGGTGTGGATGCAGCCATTTTATTTTCTGACATTTTGGTAATCCCTGATGAAATGGGTATGGATTTGTCTTTTGTTAAAGGTGAAGGTCCTAAGTTCTCTGATCCATTAACATCTCAAGCAGACTTGGATAGACTCATTGGTGGAGACGAAGCCGCATCAAAATTGACGTACGTGTTTGATACCATCAAACTTTTACGTAAGCAGTTAGATGAGAGAGGTGACGAAATAGCCCTCATTGGTTTCACAGGTGCACCATGGACACTTGCAACTTACATGATAGAAGGTCAAGGGACTAAAACGTATAATCTTTGTAAAAAGATGATGTACTCAAACCCTGAACTTCTTCATAACATTCTTGCTAAAGTGACTGAGGTCGTTAAACTTTACATGGAAAAACAAATCGAAGCTGGTATTGACGTGGTTCAAATCTTTGACTCATGGGCTGCAGCCATTGAGCCAGATAATTACGATGAATTTTCATGGAAATACATGGTAGAAATTGCAGACTATCTTAAGTCTAAGTACCCAGATACTCCTATTATCATGTTCCCTAAAGGCGTGGCATCTTTCATTGAAAGAGGGCTTGTCTATGGAAACTTTGATGTTTTCGGTGTAGATTGGGGAACTCCAATAGAGATGGTTAAAGAGAAACTTGGAGACAAATACGTACTTCAGGGAAATATGGAGCCATGTAGACTCTACAGCAAAGAAGCAACTACGGCATCTGTTGAAGCTATCCATAACGTTATGGGTGGAAAAAGACACATCTTTAACCTAGGTCACGGTATCTTACCTGACGTCCCTGTTGAAAATGCAAAACACTTTGTCGCTGAGTGTCAGAGAGTTTCTGGAAAGAAATAACATACACGTCACTATAACGCGTAGGTCGGGGTACCCTTACCCCGACAAAGAGTAAAATATAAATCCAAACTTTCTTCTTCCTCCAAAATATTTATTGTATGCATCTTTGTGTAGGGGTGAGGCACCCCGACCTACGGCTCTATGTTATAATGTTACAAAATAAAGGAATTCAACAATGAACATCATCTTCGGTCCCATACATTCAAGACGTTTTGGTAAATCTTTAGGGGTTGATCTGAGTCCTGGTAAAAAGCAGTGTAACTTTGACTGTCTCTACTGTGAGCTTGACCCTGCAAAGACAATGGATAAATATGATGATGTTGTTTCCGTGGAAGAGATAGCTAATGCTATTAAGTCTGCGTTAAAAGAACATGATGATGTAGATTTTATTACTCTCACCGCCAATGGCGAGCCCACGCTTTACCCGTACCTTTCAGAACTCATTGATGAAATCAATACTTTTAAAGGGTCAACTAAAACACTCATACTGACTAACGCCGCAAACATTGACGATGTAAAGATACAAGATGCCTTGCTTAAACTAGATGAAGTAAAACTCTCTTTAGACTGTGCCACTCAAAAATGTTTACAAAAACTTGACCGTTCTCACTCTGGCATAGAGGTTGAAAACATTAAAGCAGGGATGTTAGCATTTAAAGCACGATATCAAGGGCCTTTGGTCATAGAGATCCTTATTGTTAAAACACTTAATGACTCCAAAGAAGAGATAGCCAAACTAAACGACTACCTTTTAAAATTACAACCCACACGCATTGACATTGGTACCATAGATAGACCACCCGCTTTTGATGTGAAGCCCGTGACCTATGAAGAACTTTTAGACATTAGCCATCTTTTTGATGCTTCTTTACCTATTTATATTGCTTCACGTAAAAAATCTGACATGAAAGCTTCTATCTACAGTGAAGAGCAATTACTTGAAACACTTTCTAAAAGACCTTTGACTTTAGAAGATATTGAAGCTTTATGTGATGAAGCGAGTCAAAAAAGAGTGCAAAACCTGCTAAAACAAGGAAAAATCAAAGTAGTTTTAACAAATGGTGTAGAATTTTACAAAAAAGCCTAAAATACCCTTGACATCAAAGGTCTTTTTGTCTATAATCTCACCCACGAAACAAGCACTCAGCTTTTTCAAAACGTTCCGGCATAGCTCAGCGGTAGAGTAGATGACTGTTAATCATTTGGTCCGAGGTTCGAATCCTCGTGCCGGAGCCATTTCAAAATTTCCCCATAAAATCACAAAACAATTAACTTAAATAGATTGGCTATAATACTATCAATCTCACTACAAAGTATTTGACACCCATGCAATCCCTCATTACAGACCTCACAAAAAAAACAAACCTCAAAGCACAAGCCATTAGTAACATTCTAAAACTTTTAGATGAGGGTGCAACTATTCCTTTTATTGCGCGTTATCGTAAAGAGATGACGGGTGGCGCTTCTGATGATGTGCTTCGTGACTTTCATGAAGTTTATCTGCGTGCCAAGAGACTTTTGGAGAGAAAAGAGGAGATTATTGCGCTTCTGACTCAAAAAGAACTTTTAAGTGCACAATTAAAGGCTGACATTACTTCTGCAGACACAATGACAGCACTTGAAGACATTTACAGACCGTATAAAGAGAAAAAGAATACCAGAGCATCTGTGGCCATTAAAAATGGCTTAGAACCACTTGCTAACGTGCTTCAGTCTGCGAAGTTAAGTAAGGCTGAGTTTGAAACAAAGGCAAAGGGCTTTGCACGAGGGAATGTTAAAAATGTTGCTGGAGCCATTAAAGGTGCGCAGGACATTGTGGCGGAACGTTTTTCTGACGCTGCGAAAGAGCGTAACATTGTACGGGACTTACTGCTTAAACATGGGATGTTAGAAGTCAAAGCAGGAAAAAGTTTTGACGCT
>WTAE01000180.1 GCA_013139765.1 Sulfurovum sp. | reverse complement strand
AAAGTACCAAGAGTCTGTTTATCCGCTCCATAGCAGGTTTTACACTCTGGTAGCCAATGACTAGCCCCATTAGCTGCTGCGTTGGTTGTACCAAAGTTGAGAGGTAAAACAAAAAAGCAATCATCATTCCTATGGAAAGATCTGAGTACGCTACTGCCGCGATGCCTAATGCTCTAAATATATCTACCACAGTATTAGTCAAAAGTGTAGAAGAGCTATTTGCTACAAAGGCTTTATAGCCATACTCAAATGTTGCTTTCTCTACATCTTTTGCTCTGTCTCTCAAAATGCCAAAAAAAGACTTCTCCTGATTGCTCGCACGCACCTGTATAAAGAGTTCCAAGGTTTCATTTATCATCTCATTGTAAAGTTCGTAGGCTTCATTTTGACGACGTAAATAGGCACCTGTTTTTCGTCCTATAATTTTGGAAAAAGCTAAAAAAACTGGGTTAAGTATAAAGACCAACAATGCAAGCACCCAGTTCATCCAAAGCATAATAACCGCAATACCAAAAAGCATCAGGACAGAGGTAAGTAAAGTCACCACTGCTTGACCTGCAAAACCACTCACTCCCTCAACATCTTGAATGGTCTTGGATGCAATGCCTCCTGACTTCAATGTTTCATACTCAGAAAGCGAAACCCGTTCTAAATGATGCAAAATACGATGACGAAGCAGATAAGAGATTTTTTGAGTAATTTTAATGGAGTAAAATGTTTTTCTATTGGTAAAAAAGAATGCTAAAAACCGTAAAAACACCACTGTAAAAAGCATCACAGATATATAGAGCCATATTTCACTACTTCCAAAAATAGCCGTTATACTTTGCGTCATATTCCCAGGATGTTCCAACAAAACTTCATCAATAAGAAGTGGTATAATCATAGGGATAGGTAGTAAAAGAAGCGTTGCCACAATGCCATACACATTGGTACGCCAAAAGTCACTCTTCTGGCTTTTGATGTGATGATAGAGGGTTTTAAATGTATAGAGTTGTGTCATATTTGCCTAAGTTTTTATATTGTTTGTATTTTAACATAAGTTCGTAGGTTTGGCATTGCCAATCATCCAAGCTGGGATTTGACGTTTGGTGGGACCAAACCTACGGCGATATTAAATATTACATGTTACATGTTACACTACTTTACAACTAAACATAAGCGAGTGCATATGATCCACGGTCACCAATTTGACTTTATTAATGAACCTTGCTTAAACACTCACGGCATAACACTTCATGCACCTTCCATTACAGTCATAGCATCTAAAGACTTGACTCTTTTAGAGAGGTTTCCTCTGAAGTCTCCATGGGTACAACTCTCTGGACGAGAAGGTCAATACCTCTCAAGAGTAGCCTTTAATGAAGCGGATGAATATTTTTCATGGGCATTACGCATAAAAGATGTTTTAACACTCATTTGGCTTCCAGAAGAACAAACAATTATGTATATTAAAGATTCACATTACAGTCCAGAACTATTACAATTTTGGATTTTTCATACTTTTTTCCCTCTTGTGCTTGACCTCAATAAGCGCTATCATTTTCTACATGTGGGTGCAGTAGAAACAGAGGGTAAAACCATCTTCTTCTCCGCCCTCTCTTTTGGTGCTAAATCAACACTGACTGACTATTTCATACAACAAGGTGCCACACTTGTTTCTGATGATGCATTGGGTATTGAAGAAAAAGATGGTCAGTATATGGCTATACCGGCTTACCCTTTTCACAGACCATACAGGAAGCCTGAGGAATTAGGACACAAAGTAGAAAAGTTTGCACAAGAAGCAAAAAGTATTTCGGCTATTTTTTTACTCAAAAAGGGGTGAGGCAGATGCTAAAATCAGCATAGAAGAAGTCAAAGGTATTGAAAAGTTTAAAGCGTTACATCATTCTGTGTTTATAGAGTTTTCTTTTCGGAAAAAAGAGCGTTTTAAACTTTTTACAGACATGGCACAATGTATACCCGTTTACAGCATTAACATTCCATGGATTTAGAGAGATTGGAAGAAGTCCATAAAGCCATCATTTCCCATATTTCGTAAGTTTGGCTATGCCAAACGCAAGAGGAAATTTAAAAGATTATCTCACCGTAAAACTGCCTATCAGCCAAAGCGAGATTTGACGCTTGGTGATACCAAACCTACTGAGGAGGCAGGCCGAATTTTCCACCAGTTTGTTGGACGTCTAGTGATTTTATTTTGATGGTAGTAGTATGTACTTCTATATACTTTATTCAGTATACTATGAACCGTTGTTTCTTCTACAGCTTCCCATTACTCTTCCGATACCTGTATAGTTTTACAATGCCTTACAATTGTATTATAGACTTCAGGTAAGCGTTCTATATCCCATGGAACAGTTATTTTATAAACTGGAACAACTTTTGCTAAATGTGTAAGAAAAATAAATCGTTTGGTTTTTAAAAATGAAAGATTAATTTCACTACTATAACGCAGTGATTTGAACTTTTCAATGCCATTAAGTTCTCTAATATAGATGTCTGCCGTTGGATCAGCACGCTCCAGCTCATAAATTACACGGATAGCTTCAGGTGAGGTAGCTACATTATCTACAAAATAACCAAGGTCTTCCATCTTTCGGTGAGGCCTATGATATGGATGAGAGGGGACTGCTAAAAAAGCATTATTTTCTTCATAAACAGCAACCTTATCATCCGAGATCATTGTATGCCCTTGTTTCATAAAGAAATCAGTCAAAGTGGACTTTCCTCCAAAGGATTCAGCAACAAATAATATGGGGCGATTTCCTACTTCTACTGCACCAGCATGAAGAAAATCATATTTCTCTTCTATACTCAACAATAATGGTAAAACAATATGTAAGCTCCAGTATTGAAGTAAATACTGTGTAAAGTTTTTTTGAGGAACATACTCTAGTGTAAGTGTTCCACTTTTCCAAAAAAATGTCATAACATCTTCAATATCAAATACCCATAACTGTTCTTTTTCAGTACGTGTAAATGCTCGTTCTGTAAAAAGAGTGATATCACGTCCCTGATTATTATAAAAAGGCCATTTATAGGCTAATGGTTCTTCCCATGCTAGGTGAGTGCTGTGTTTAATGGTAATCGTATTTTTTAATGATATCTTTGACGTTTTTGCTAATGGGATTTCCGGTACATAGTGAATATTATAGTCATAAGCAATCAAATTATGCATCCTTCATTATAACTATCTAAACAAGAAAAGCCCAGAAGAACGTCTAGTTATACCCAATACTTGGAGGTTTAGTTGGATCAACTTTATCAACACCGAATGAATACTCTCTTATCAGTTTTGTGTTTACTCGCATTTCTCTTGCATTTGCTTTATTTTGAATATTACTAGCAACAGTCTCTTCCAAAAGTTCCCATCTGAAAGTTCGTTCTGTCTTACCATCCATGTTAAAAGTATAACTTTGTAATTGATTATCTGCATACACCGAAATGACTGCATTCGTATCTATATCAACCAGTTGCATACGATTTAACAATGCATCATTATCTCGTAACTCTTGCTTATACACTGGTCTATTTTGTTCATCTTTAAAAGGAATTAAGGCATAAATACCTTTCCAGCTTATAGTCATAGTACTATCTGGATTATTAGTTTTTACAATAAAATCCCAAGAATCAGATGCCTTTTCATTCCATTTATGGATGTCCGTATTATAACCATTTCCACTTCCATCAATTGGAAAAATCACAGTAAGATGTTTACCACTAAAACTCCCGGCTAGTGCTTTTAAATCATATTTGTCTTTTTCGTCTGATGCAACACTCATCTCACCTAAACGACTTCCACTATTTTTAAGGCCTTCAGTCATATCTTCAACTACCAGTTCTATAGCCCATTCACTTGTTTTCTTGGCTACTTCTGTAGTGGGATGTGCTACATCAGTCATATTTACCACATCAGTAGTAGCACTTTCGCTTGAAGCATTACATCCTGAAAATAAGTAAACTGCACCTAAAGATATTATAATATTAATAATTATTTTTTTCATTTTTTTTCCTTATTGACCATTTGGAATAATAAGTTCAATTGACTGAACACCATCATCGACAAGAGAACAATTAAGTTCAACGACAAAACCGGTAGATGGTTCTATCAGACAGCTATTATCAAATGTATTATCACATGTATTATAGGTATTACTGCTTGTTTCAGCTGTACCATTATATTGCCAAATTTGTGTACTCATATATGTCAAAACCGCTGCATCACCTGGTTTAAAAATAGTACGGACAGAATTACTGTCGGTCACTGCTATTCTAAAATCAAACCAATCTGCAGCGGTATCGTATCCTGGGTAACCTACGTAATTGTATCGATATGGTCCAGTACCATCAAGACCACTGGCAGCACATCCAACGGATGGCATTGTTAATTCATAAGATGTACATCCTCCTGAAGGAACACATTGATCAATACCTTCTGCGATTTCCCAAACCACAGGAGAAAGACCATCCATTGTCCAGTTAACATCATTTGCAGTCCATAGCCAATAACCTTGACTTTGTGTAGGATTATCTGTGCCAGATACTCTTTCATAAAACTCACTGTTATCTATCATACTATAAGTTTTTTTATATGCGTACCATCCTGCACCATCCCCTTGACCACCAACAAGAAATTCTGGTTCGTTAAAGACATCATCAAAAGTTTGACTACCATTCATTAATGCAGGGATACCTATCAGGTGCCAACCAGCAGGTATTATCTTGGCATTTTGAATACCAGGGCCACCTGATACCTGTGGTAGATAATCATGTCCACTAAGGATCCATCCATTATTTTGTAAACCATAGTTTTCAGCAGATATCGCCCCCCAAATAAAATAATTTGAATTTGTTGAGTCACCATCGACATATAAAAAACCTGCTATGGCAGCCTTACTTGCATTGAGGTTGTTACCTGTTGCTGTAGTATATATTAGAAATCTATCTGGTGTTTGAGTGGCACCGTTTAAACTAAAGTCGGGATCATTATTTGAGTTAGCTCGTATAACCGTATTAATATGACCACTGGAAATAATTAATACATCTTGTACATATATTTTTACAGTTCCGGCACTTCCCTCTGCGTCTACTAAAGAGGTGGCATCAGTTCTAAATTCAGAGAAGAAATAATCCCCTGGTGCCAAAGTGATAGTAACACCTGTGATATCCAAACTAAAATAGTCACCTGGTTGCTGTACTGTAGCCGCATCACTGTTATCAATATTAAGGCTTGCATCATTCGGATCTAAAGCTAGCAAGTTTTTACCACCAAATATATCATTTGGATCAATCGTAAACCTAGAACTACTTGTAACTGAACAATCTATCTCTTTCGCAGGATCTGCAGGTATAAATTGGCATGAAGTATCACTTCCACTGGTAATCGTCAGTCCTATCAATGTTACATCAGTTTCATTATAAACAATACCCTTTAGATCAATGTCAGTAGTCACATTGATTGTACTTGGCCAAATATCTCTTACTTCCACTGCCCCTGCATTAGTTACCATCATCAAAGATGAAATCAAATATATTGCTATTTTTTTACTCGTCATAATTGTCTCCATATTAAACATCACAAGGCGGATTAAGACCACCACAGGGAACACCATCTAAAGAAGATGCTGCCATTGATTGAGTTGGACGAATGAAATAGCCAAGTGCTATTAGTTTAGGTGCTGCATAAGCCGCTTTTTTTAAAAAGCTACGACGCTCTTTTTGTTCTGTTGTTCCCAACTTTTGAAGTTGTTCTTTCCGTTTTAAAGACATAGTTCTCCCCATTCTTCTTTCATAAGACATAAAATAGTGTGTATTCAAAGATTTGGCAACCTGGCAATCTCCACACATTTGTGGGGGAGACCCATAGTTTTCTGACCCTGCTTCGCAACAAGTGTAGCATTTTCATTATTTGTAAAATTTACATATTTTACCTAATTAGTATGAATTTAATATAAACCGTAGGTTTGGCACTGCCAAACATCAAGAGGAAACTTGAGCGAATGTCACAATATTGGATTACCAATTATCCAAAGCGGGATTTGACGTTTGGTGAGACCAAACCTACAGTAAATGTCCCAACTGGTCTTTTTTAACTTTTAAGTAGCCTTCATTATGAGGGTTGGACTTTATTTGGATAGGTAAACGTTCAACAATTTCAATCTTGCCTAGGCTTTCTATTTTACGGGGGTTGTTTGTGAGGAGTTTTAGCTTATGGATGCCGAAGTATTTTAAGATAAATTCTACTATTTCGTAGGTACGTTCGTCTGCTTTAAAACCTAACTGATGGTTGGCTTCTACGGTGTCAAAACCTTTATCTTGCAGGGCATACGCGTTTACTTTGTTAAGTAAACCAATGTTTCTTCCCTCTTGACGATGGTAAATGATCATACCGCCCTCTTTGGCTATGAGTTCTTGGGCGTAGGCGAGTTGTTCTCCACAGTCACATTTGACAGAACCCATGGCATCTCCAGTGAGACACTCTGAGTGTACACGTACGATGGGTGTATCGGAGAGATTGTCAGTAAAAATGGCCAAATGTTCTTTGCCCAAGTCATCTTTAAATGCTTGGATGTTAAAAGTACCGTATTTGGTTGGTAGGGTAGCGATTTGTGATATTTCTATATTGTTCATAACTTTATTATAGCCAAGAATTGGAAATTGAGAATGAGTCATTAGGAATTTTAGGCTAAAATGTGGAAAAACTTATGTAAGGCTGACTATGTTCGCACGTTTTAGAAGAAAAAGAATCAACCCTGTGTTAAGAGACTTGCTACAAGAGACCCATTTGTCTGTGAATGATTTTATCTACCCATTGTTTGCAAAGTCAGGTTCAGGCGTTAAAGAAGAAGTTGGGTCTATGCCTGGTGTTTTTCAAATGAGCATTGACGAAATCATTAAAGAGTGTGATGTGCTTAAGACACTTGGTATTAAGTCCATCATCCTTTTTGGTATACCTGACACCAAAGACTCCGTAGGAAGCGATGCAATGTGTGAACATGGCATCATGGCACAAACAGTACGTGAAGTAAAAGCCGCACACCCAGACATGTTTGTCACCACAGACCTTTGTTTTTGTGAATACACAGACCATGGACACTGTGGAGTGATAGACCCTGTACATGAAACAGTTGACAATGACATCACTTTGGCAAACTTAGCCAAACAAGCAGTAGTACATGCCAAAGCAGGTGTAGACATGATAGCTCCTTCAGGCATGATGGATGGGATGATTACAGCCATTCGCGCAGGACTTGACGCGGCTGGTTTTGAAAACTTACCCATTATGTCTTACTCTACAAAGTTCTCTTCTGCGTATTATGGACCATTCAGAGATGTGGCAGAATCTAGCCCCTCTTTTGGTGACAGAAGAAGCTACCAAATGAACCCAGCAAACAGAAACGAAGCCATCTTAGAAAGTATAGAAGATGAAAAAGAAGGCGCAGACATACTCATGGTGAAACCTGCACTTGCTTACCTAGACATTGTACGTGATGTCAAAAACAATACCTCTTTACCTTTGGCTGTGTACAATGTGAGTGGTGAATATTCCATGCTCAAGATGGCAGCAAAAGCGGGTGTGATTGACTACGATAAAGTGATGATGGAAACGCTCATGGCCTTTAAACGTGCAGGGGCAGATATTATTATTACGTATCATGCTAAGGAAGCGGCAATTTTATTGCAGAAGTAAGTGTATGAACATTAAAAATAAACCTGCGACTTTTTTTGCCCTACTTATCATTATATTTATGGCTTACATACTTTACTGGAGTGCTACGAAACCCATTGCGGTGGTTATACAAGCGGGGCATGAAGGTAGAACTTCGGGTAATACAGGAGCAGAAACCAAAGAGTATAGAGAAGCGCTTTGGAACGTTCTTGTGGCAGATGAAGTGGCAAAGCAGCTTAGGCTTTGGGACATTGAAGTCAAACGTGTACCGGCAAAAGTGCCTTTTATGCGTGCGAACATAGCCGTTTCCATTCACTTTGACTCGGCAAAGACACCTTGTAGGACAGGAGCGTCTATTGGGTACCCGAATGTCGACTCCCAAAAATTTGCACAAAGATGGAGAAAACTTTATAGTGATTATTTTCCTTTTCTTTGGCATCAAGACAATTTTACCAAGGGGCTTAAAAATTATTATGCCTATAAGTGGATACGTGCCGATAAATTTCTTGTCTTAGAACTAGGAGAACTTAGCTGTGACAAACAAAGTAAATGGCTTAAACCTCGTCTTAAAGAGATAGCCAAACTTGTGGCGTATGGCATTGCAAAAGAGTTAGGGGAAGATGTTGAAAAACCTTCAATCTAATTCTCAAAGGTCAGCCTTAACTATCTTGGCTACAATATTTTATGAAAACACTCTCTAAACTAATCCTTTTAGGATCATTACTCTTTACATCACAAAGTGCTTTAGCGAAAGACAACAGTCTTTTAGAGCTTACAAACTCCAACTACCTCTCTAAACTACTTACAAGTGATAAACCTGTGCTTGTAAAGTTTTGGGCTTCTTGGTGTAGACCTTGTAAGAAGATGACACCCAAGTACAAGAGTGCTGCAAAAACCTTTAAATGTAAAGTGACCTTTGCCGAAGTCAATGTGGATGCACAAAAACAAGTTTCACAAAGGTACCAAATTAGCAGTCTTCCAACTATCATCCTCTTCAAAAAAGGTAAAATCATCGCAAAAGAAGTGGGT
>WTAE01000249.1 GCA_013139765.1 Sulfurovum sp. | reverse complement strand
TGATGAAAATGGTGAGAAGTGATATCGGTGAAAGCGGAGTAATGTTTTCCATTGATTCTGAGACAGGATTTAAGGATGTTGTCTTTATAAACGCAGCGTATGGTTTAGGAGAGAATATTGTTCAGGGAAGCATTGCTCCAGATAGCTTCTATGTCCATAAACCTACTTTCAAAAAAGGCTATCGTTCAGTACTTAAAAGAAGACTAGGAGATAAAGCACTTAAAATGATCTTTGCAGATGAGATCAATAAAGACAATATTGCTGTGGAATATACCAAGAATATAGAGACACCTAAAGAGGAGCAAACAAGGTATTGTATCAGTGATGAGGATGTGATGCTTCTTGCAGAGTATGCGATTACAATAGAAGATCACTATTCAAAACAGGCAGGATATGATAAGCCTATGGACATGGAGTGGGCTAAAGATGGCTTAGATGGACATATTTATATAGTGCAGGCACGTCCGGAAACGGTTGAGTCCAGAAAAGAAGGAACTCATCTGGAGATGTACAGTCTTAATGAGCGTAGTAATGTACTCGTAGAAGGTCAAGCAGTAGGAACAAAAATTGGCTCTGGCAAAGTATGTAAGATACTTGATGCAAGTAAACTGGATGAATTTGAAGAGGGAGACGTACTTGTTGCCAAGACTACCAGTCCTGATTGGGAGCCTGTCATGAAAATAGCCTCGGCTATCGTGACAAACAGTGGGGGTAGGACTTGTCATGCCGCCATCGTCTCGAGAGAGTTGGGTATCCCTGCTATAGTAGGTACTGAAAATGCTCTGGAAATATTGGAAGATGGACAGGAAATCACGGTAAGTTGTGCTGAAGGGGAGAGAGGTTTAGTGTATGAGGGGAGTCTTGATTTTGAGATTAGAAAAACAGACCTTAGTTCTGTACCGAAAACACATACACAGATCATGATGAATCTTGGTAACCCAGATATGGCATTTTCACTCTCTTCTCTTCCTGTAGACGGTATTGGTTTGGCAAGAATGGAGTTTATTATCAACACATCCATCAAAGCCCATCCGATGGCACTTATACATCCTGAAAAAGTGGATGATGATACACGAGAGAAAATAGTGCAGCTTACTGCAGCATATGAAAGTCCTGAATCATTCTTTTTAAAAGTACTTTCTGAAGGTGTAGCAAGCATTGCATCATCAGTGTACCCTGATCCTTGTGTGGTAAGAATGAGTGACTTTAAAACCAACGAATACGCTTCACTGCTTGGTGGTAAGTTCTTTGAATTGCATGAAGCCAATCCTATGATCGGTTTTCGCGGTGCATCACGTTATACTCATCCTAGCTATGAAGAGGGGTTTGCACTGGAATGTAAAGCCATGAAAAGGGTAAGAGAAGAGATGGGCTTTGATAATGTCATTTTGATGATACCTTTTTGCCGTAGAGTAGAAGAGGGGCAAAAGGTACTTGATGCAATGGCAAAATATGGACTTAAACGTGGTGAAAACGGACTAAAGATCTATGTCATGTGTGAGATACCAAACAATGTTATTCAGATAGATGCATTTTGCGCGCTTTTTGATGGTATCAGTATCGGCTCAAATGATTTAACACAATTGACACTTGGTGTCGATCGTGATTCTGAGATAGTCGCATTTGATTATGATGAACGTGATCCTGGTGTCATGAAAATGATAGAGATGGCAGTGGAAGGTGCAAAACGAAATAATCGTTATAGCGGTATCTGTGGACAAGGGCCTTCAGACTTCCCTGAGATGGCAGAAGCTCTGGTAAAAATGGGCATAGAATCTCTAAGTTTAAATCCTGACAGCGTGCTGCAAACCATTCAGAATATCAGTGAACTGGAATCTAAGCACAATGTCATCATTTAGAAAATAAAATAGATAAAAACTAAAGGAATCATTTAGGGGAACGAGAAAGGCCATATTTGCATGCAAAGCATAGAGATTTGGTACTGCTGTTGAGCGTTATGGAAACATCATCTATACAAATAGACGAGTTTTAGATATCCTATGGTAGCAACAATAATAAAAGGATAATCAGATGTCTAACACAACACCCGAATTAAAAATCTTCTCAGTATGCTACAGACCGCCTTTCTCTCAAAGTATGGATACATTTATAATAGATTATGTTACATCTTCTATGGTTTCGCCACATAAAGGCACACTGGATAAAAGAGAGACGGAACATTATCTTTTCAAGAAAATTATCGAGGCGATTGAAGAGCATAATCCAAGTATTTCAAATTCAGACCAACTGCTTCTGGATAATCTGTATGAAGCTGAGATTGAGTTCGTGGAGTTGTAATACTTCTATCATCAAAACTATTGAACACATGTTTTATTTTAAAAGATATTGTATAAACCATTGTTTTGCATGAAACGCCGCTGCTTCCAAGGTCCCTGCCTCTTCAAATAGATGTGTAGCTCCATCAATTATTGCAATATCACATCGGGTTTGCATGGCTTGCTTGGCAAGTTGGTTTAGTTGGAGAACTTCAGTATCTAAACTACCTACAATCAGTAAGGTGGGTGCGAGAACGTCAGGTATGGCAGGTATGGCTAAGTCTGGGCGTCCACCCCGTGAAACAACAGATGCAACTTCATCGGGTCTTGCTTTTGCTGCGTTGAGTGCTGCTGCGGCTCCTGTACTGGCGCCAAATAATCCAATAGATAACTTTTGTAATTGGGGCTGTTCGTGTAGCCAGTCAATGGTTGCAATGGTTCTTTGGCTAAGTAATTCAATGTCAAAGCGATATTCTCGTGTTGTGACATCAATCTGATTTTCCTCTGATGTGAGTAAATCAAACAGCAAGGTTGCTAAGCCGGCCTGATTCATTACTCCGGCAACATATTGGTTTCGTGTGCTAAAGCGGCTGCTGCCACTTCCATGTACAAACAGCACTAATCCTGTCGCAGATTTAGGGACTGTTAACAAGCCTTCGAGCTCTACCTCTCCGGCTTTCACCGTAATCGTTTGGGGTGTGTTCATTGTATTGCCTCACAATCATTCATTTTGCCAGACCTGGCTAAGTAGTTCAGTGACGTCTTCATCACTGACTTGAGAAAAATCTTCATACCATTGACCAATGGATGAGAGCTCTGTAGGTTGAAGAGGGCAGATGACTTCATCTACTTTTTGACGTAACGCAGAGATACTCTCTGGTGGAGCAACCGGTATCGCAATCACAATGGACCTTGGATTTTGTAAATGCACCGCATCAATCGCGGCATGCATGGTTGCCCCCGTTGCTAAACCATCATCCACAATAATGACTATTTTATCATTTAGATCAGGGTAAGGGCGCTGGCCTCGATAAGCGACAGCTCGGCGATCAAGTTCCTCTCGCTCCCGTTTTTCTACCTCTTCAATTTGTGCCTCACTAATACCATAGCTATGGATGACTTGTGGGTTGAGTACTTTAATATCTCCGCTGGCGATGGCGCCCATTGCAAGCTCCCGATAACTCGGTACTCCTAATTTTCTGACAAGCATTAAATCGAGCGGGGCCTTTAGTTTTTTGGCGATTTCAAATGCCACAGGAACACCGCCTCGAGGTAAGCCTAAAACAATCACATTATCTAGACCTTGGTAACTTTGTAAGGCTTCAGCCAGTTCTTTACCCGCAGAAATTCGGTTTCTAATTGGGGGATGCATTGCTAACTCCTATTATATAATTAATTATTATAAAATAGTATATATTTATTAACCTTAATATAGTATGTATTGCTAAAACCAAAGATAAAAAAGTTTTAGATTGATTTTATCTGAGATTATTAGTAGAACGGTAATAGTAGTAGAGAAAAGTACTTAATCCTATAAAAAATCCCATGAAGAACAGATACCATGGGAAGTGGCTAGGTAGACTCTGCTCGATCACAGATGTAGCAGGGATGATGAATGAAATGATGATTAAAAGTGCTGCGAAAAGTTCAAGTAGTATAAACTTTCCGTCAAAATGTAAAAAGTTATCTTGATGATTTTGTACCAGTATGGCTGTACCGGCATAGATAAATGTGATGGAAACAAGTATTGGTGCCCATACTGGTCCAATCCACGGTAGAGGGATAAGAAAAAGGATATCCCATGTGTTAAGACTTTCGGGCCAATCTAGAAGCAGTTTCAAAAAAATGTAGTAGAAGATGTCCCATACCCCAAAGAGTATAACAAAAGCTGCAACCCGGCTTTGCAGTCTCATGTACATAAGGCATACTGTAGACCACATGATAATTAGTGTTGCTGCTTCACGTAGTACTTCGGTCAACAGGATGCGATCCTGAATTATGGCTACTGGAAATGTAAAACCCTCAGGATAATAGAGCTCACGAAGATAGACAACAACAGCTGCTTCCATATATCCGAATGCTAGGCCCCATATCATCAACCAGAACAAATTCTTTTTCATTATTATCCTCCATTGGGATATTTAGAGAATTTAATTATAGCATTATCCTTTGCGAGGAATATATCACTTTATCTTACTTGACTTTCCTTTTGTTTATTGGCTATGATGACTTATAGTTATATATAATAGGTGGATAAGATGAAACGATTACTCTTTTTATTACTACTGATGGTTTTACCACTTTTTGCTACTCCTCCTACGATCATCAAACTAGAGATAAAAGGTACCATTGGTCCAGCTAGTTCTTACTATTTAAAAGAGGGGATGGCAGTAGCTCTGAAGCAAAATGCTCAAATGATGCTGATCGAACTGGATACTCCGGGAGGTCTATCTACTTCTATGCGGGAGATGATACAAGAGATCACTAACAGTATTTTTCCTGTTATCATGTATGTATCTCCTAAAGGTGCACGTGCAGCCAGTGCAGGAACCTATCTTCTTTATGCTTCCCATGTGGCAGCCATGGCACCTGGAACCAACATTGGTGCGGCAACACCTGTTAATTTGATGACTACACCGCAGATCCAAGATAAAAACAGCAGTAGTAGTCCCTCCGCACTTGAGAAAAAAGTAATCAATGATGCCATGGCTTACATAAAAAGTTTGGCTGAATTGAATGATCGTAATGTCTCTTGGGCAGTGGAAGCGGTGAAAGAGGGTAAAAGTATCTCTGCTAAAGATGCTCTACGTTTTGGTGTCATTGACCTGATGGCTGAGGATACCCATGAACTGTTGAAAAAACTTGAAGGTAGAAGTGTGACCGTCTCTGGCAAAAGCTTGATACTTAGAACCAAAGGCGCTGTGATAAAGCCTTTTGAAGCAGATTGGAAAACCCGGTTTTTGGCTATTGTTACCAATCCAAATATCGCTTATATTTTTCTACTTATAGCCATCTACGGTATCTTTTTTGAGTTAATGAATCCAGGGGGTATATTCCCCGGAGTCATAGGAGTAATAGCTGGGGTGATTGCATTGTATGCTTTAAATATGATTCCTTTTAATTATGCCGGATTGTTACTGATCATTTTAGGCATAGCCTTTATGGTCGCAGAGGTGTTTATCGCCGGGTTTGGTATTTTGGGTATTGGTGGAGTTGGCGCTTTTGCCTTTGGGTCACTGCTGCTCTTTGATGCAGAAACGCTTGGCAGCAGAGTGTCCATCCCTCTGATCATTGCTTTTTCTTTGGTCAGTTTGGGATTTTTTATCTTTGTTTTACGGTTTTTATTACATTCTCGGTCGCTAAAAGCAGTCACGGGAATGGATGAAATGGTCGGTGCCACAGCCGAAGTACTTGAATCGATGAAAGACGAATACCGTGTCCGCTGTCATAGCGAGATATGGTATGCAACATCAGATTCTGTGCTTGAAGTTGGCCAAAATGTACGTGTGGAAAGTCTTTCAGGATTAGTACTGCACGTTAAACCCATCAAGGAGTAAATTATGTTACCTGTTATACCAATGACAACTCTTTACATTGTACTGTTAGTGCTTATTATATTGGCGGCTGCCATACGAATTTTACGGGAATACCAGCGTGGAGTGGTCTTTACGCTTGGACGTTTTACCGGAGTGAAAGGTCCCGGATTGATCATTTTGATCCCGGGTATCCAACAGATGGTACGGGTAGATCTGCGTACCATCGTTCTGGATGTCCCGACACAGGATGTCATCTCTCATGATAATGTCTCTGTACATGTTAATGCAGTGGTTTATTTCCGGGTGATTGATCCTGAAAAAGCTATCATTCAGGTGGAGAATTTTTATGATGCCACCAGCCAGCTTGCTCAGACAACCCTGCGTTCTGTTTTAGGTGGGCATGAACTCGATGAGATGCTGGCTGAACGTGAACGGTTGAACTCTGATATTCAGGAAATACTGGATAAACAGACAGATACCTGGGGGATCAAGATCTCCAATGTTGAGATCAAGCATATTGACCTTGATGAAAGTATGGTCCGTGCCATTGCCAAACAGGCAGAAGCAGAGAGGGAAAGACGTGCCAAAGTGATCAACTCCAAAGGAGAACTTGAAGCAAGTAAAAATCTTCTTGAAGCAGCCGATGTCTTAGGCCAGAATCCTCTGGGGATCCAGTTGCGTTATTTACAGACTCTGAGTGACATCTCTTCTGATAAAACCAATACTGTGGTTTTTCCTTTCCCGACAGATTTCAATAAATTTATGAAGGGCATGGGAAAAAATGACGATTAGGTTAAGGAGAATAGTTTGCATTTAGTATTATACTTTATTATTAATTTATGATATTATTAAGAATAACAAATATAAAAAATTTGTAAGAAAATTTTGATTCAAAGGTTGGTAGTATGAAAAAAATAAAAAGAATTCTTGTTGGTATAGATGTTTTTGATAAATCTAACACTGTATTGAAGCGAGCATTTATGCTTGCTAAGGAGCATAATGCGTTTTTAACTATTGTACATGCTGTGCAAGTACCTTGGTTATCGGTACCCAGTTATTTTAGTTCTGATACATTGGGTGTAGACGTGGAAGGCATTAAGAAAAAACTTGAAAAAAAGATAAAAACTTCAAAAGTCTCACCTAAAGTGTCTTATAATATATTTATAAAAGAAGGTAACACCGATGATATCATACTCTACGAAGCTAAACAGATTAAAGCAGAGTTAATCATCATTGGCGCACACTCGAAAGCTAAAGGACTAAAAAAACTTTTGGGTTCAACAGCACAAAAAATAGTAAATAAAAGTCATTTACCTCTCTTAGTTGTGAAGAAGAGTGTCAAGGACCAATATCATAATATTTTAGCGGCAACTGACTTCCAAGGGGAGTCAAATGAGAGTGTGAAATATGTAAAAAAACTTTGCCCCGATACAATGATTTCTGCTGTACACAGTGCTGATACTATCTATCTTGGTGGTCCTTATGCCATAGAAGGTCTTGATGTTGTCGAATACAATGTCGTAGCAAAAAAGTATGCCCGAAAAGATTTAAAAGATTTTATGAAAGAGCATGCTATTAAAAAAGGAAAAGTTATTGATGGCGGGACAAACTCCAAAGCAGCGCTCATGAAATATATTAAGAAAGGGCCTTATGACCTGGTTGTGGTCGGTTCAAGAAATACTTCGGGATTAAATGGACTCTTGGGAAGTGTGGCATCAACCGTATTAAAAGATTCGCCAATGGATGTTTTGGTATATGTTAACTAGTGAAATCTTCGGTGAAAATGAATTTTAGAATTTGTTCTAGGGGTTACCATCGGGGACGATGGGAACGAAAAACTTAGCTTTCTGATTCTTTGAATGACTACAAATATACATCATTTATATGTTTTAAGTCATGAGTAAAATCGCCAATTATCAATAAAACTTATTTATTTCAATAATTTCATACATTTTAATATATCATTAACAATCCTTGCCTTACAATAACTTAGAATCAAATTTTAATTCAATAAGAAAAACTATGCACGATTTGTAATGATAGGTACTGAAGTCTAGGAGATACTATGGCAACAGTTACAAAAAATAACTAGATAATGCACCTCAAGTGATGCTTGTCACAACAAATTCAAAATGGTATTAAATGATATAAGGAAAATAAATGAATAAGATAATAATAGTGAGTATTTTAGTGAGCAGTCTACTTATGGGAATAGAAGCAAAAAAAAGTGCACCTCAGAAAATTTCCCCAGTAAATAAAGCAAAGGTTCAAGGAAAAATTAATGCAAAGTCACTATCCCATGACAATTATTATACTAATGTAACATCTAATTGTGAAAAGTATATAGATATTATTAGTCAAAAAGATCAAGAAATTGAAGCATTGAAAAAAGAGCTTCATTCCATAAAAAGTAAAGAACATGCAATAATGCAAAAAAAGCTTCAAAAAGAACATGCCCAAGAATTAAAAGAATTTGACAATAGAAAAGCTGATAAGACGACAAAAAGCAGAGCAATTATATCTGACAAGCCAATTGATTGATACAATAAACTTTAAAAGGACTTCCATTATGATTAAAAAAATATTAAAACTTCAGCTCATTGGCGTATTGTTTTTTCTTACGAGTGTTGCAGCTAATACACAAAATAATTGTGACAACTTAAAGGGTTGTGAAAAGAAAATTTGCCATATAAAAAGAGATCTAGCTATAGCAAAGCAGAGTGGAAATGAATCTAGAGAAAAAGGTTTACAAATTTCATTAGATAAAGTCAATGCACATTGTACTGATGAGAAGTTAATTAAAGATTTAGAAGAGAAAATCAAAGATACAAAAAAAGATTTGCATGAGGATGAAGAGGACTATGAAAAAGCATTAAAAGATAATAGACCGGATAAAGTAGAAAAATATAAAACTAAAATTTCTGAAGAAAATCAAAAAATCAAAAGACTAGAAGATGAATTAAAAACCTTATTGTGACAAATTTAATACGAGTAGTTTAGATTCTAAGGTTTTCAATTTTACTAAAACAATAAGCATAAATACATTATTTATATGTTTTAAATCATGAGTAAAATCGTCAAATTGTAATTAAATGCATTTAATTCATCAATCTCATAAATTTTAATATTTAATTAATAATCTTAACCTTACAATAGAATAGAATAGAATAGAATCAAATTTTAACCCAATAAGGAAAACTATGGCACGATTAGTAATTATGGGTGGTGGAGTCTCGGGACATACGACTGCAACATTTGCAAAAAAATGGCTAGGTGATGAACATGAAGTGGTGGTTGTAACACCCAACTCACAATGGAATTGGATCCCCTCCAATATCTGGGTAGGGGTAGGACAGATGAGTAAAAAAGATGTTGTCTTTCCTTTGGCTCCCGTCTATGAAAAAGCAGGTATCGTTTACAAACAAGCGTTTGGAACAGAGATACATCCAAATGGAAAAGAAGGGTCTGACAAGCCTTATGTTGTCATATCGTCAACAAAAGAGGGTGAGGAAGGTAAAACTGAAGAACTTGAGTATGACTATTTGGTCAATGCAACAGGTCCAAAACTCAACTTCGATGCCACGCCAGGTTTAGGTAATGGTAAAGGACAAATGGGAACCAATACGGTATCTGTATGTACTGCAGAACATGCAGTACATGCAAACTCAGAACTTCAGAAGATCTTTGAAAAGGCAAGAAAAGGTGAGAGACAAAAGATATTGGTAGGTACAGGACATGGTCTCTGTACCTGTCAAGGTGCTGCTTTTGAATACATCTTTAACATTGAACACGAAGCTAAAAAAGCAGGTGTAAGAGAAATGTTAGATATTAAATGGATCTCTAATGAATCATTCTTGGGTGACTTTGGTATGGGTGGTCTTCACATGAAAGTAGGGGGCTACGCTGTGAGTTCTAAACTTTTTGCTGAGTCAATTTTTGCTGAGAGAAACGTAGACTGGATTATTGGTGCGCACACTTCTCGCGTAGAAGACAAGAAGATAGAATATGAACTTCTTGATGGTACAAAACATGAAGAAACATTTGACTTTGCCATGCTTATTCCACCGTTTGCTGGCGTAGGATTTAAAGCTTTTGACAAAGATGGTTCAGATATAACAGATGTACTTTTTGCGCCAAATGGTTTTATGAAAGTGGATGCGAAGTATGATGCTGGAGCGTATGAAAACTGGAAAGCCTCTGATTGGCCAAGTACTTACCAAAACCCAACATTTGACAACATCTTTGCAGCGGGCATAGCATTTGCTCCACCACACGCCATTTCAAAGCCTATGACTTCACCCAATGGCACGCCTATCAATCCTACGCCACCAAGAACAGGTATGCCTGCAGGTATCATAGGTAAGGCGGTTGCTCACTCGGTTTGTGATATGATTAAAAAAGGTAAAGACTCTGAGTTGCATAATGCCTCTATGGCAGAAATGGGTGCAGCATGTGTTGCATCTGCGGGTAAAGGACTTTTCTCTGGTACAGCAGCAGCCATGACTGTTTACCCAGTAGTCCCAGACTTTGAAAAGTACCCAGGAACAGGACGCGATACCAAGCACACCTTTGGTGAAATTGGACTTGCAGGACACTGGATAAAACATATTTTGCACCATATGTTCATCTATAAAGCAAAACTCAAGCCAGGCTGGACTTTAATCCCCGAATAATAAAATAGTACATAAAGGATAAACAATGAATAAAGAAGAATTAAACTTTGGCAAAAGTGAGCAGTTTAACCTCACAATGATTCCTGGATCATTTGCCGTAAAAATGAGAACATGTGTGATTTGGCAATTTTTTAGATTTATTGTAATTAACATTAAAATGCTCATCGTAGTAGGAAAAAGTCATTAATACACTGTCTCATACATGATTAAACCAATTACCCAGTACCCCACTCAAACAGGCTTTGAGTTTGGCGGTACCGTACGTCACTTTGATGCTTCTCTTGAAGCACTCATTACAGATATGAAAGACACCATAGAAGTAAACTCCCTAGAAGGCTTAGCCGCATTTCAAATAGGCTCACCTCTTAATGTCATTGTCATTAAACATGATGGCGAATTCTTAGAAATGATGAACCCTATTATATTTACCAAAAATGGAGAACTCACTCCTGTTGAAAATACGGCATATTACCCTGGCATTACAGCAGTTACAAAACGTGCTAAGGAGATAAAAATAAGCTATGATGACCGCCATGGAAAACAACAGTTTCTTACTGCTTCAGACGACTTAGCTGTACTCATACAAAGAAAAACAGATTACCTTTTGGGTTCTACGTTTATCGCTAGACTGAACCCCAAAGAAAAACAGATTTTTGAAAATAGACTAAAAGGGCTAAGCGAAGCGGATGCAAAAGCATCTTGTAATATTTCTCCCCACTCAGACAAAGTACTTAGCATCATAAAGTATGGGTTTATTTTGGGGCTTATTGTTTTGTTAGGGACATTTTTTGAAACACTTATCCCTTATGTAAAAGTTTTTGAACACTATCTTATGCTGAGCATAGCTGTACTTATAGGTATTTATTTCATAATATCACTGAATGAAGGAAGACATTGTGGGGTTTGTCAATTAGGTAATACAGTAGCCATCGCAGTCATAAAAAGTGTGCATTTATCAGGGCTGTATTTACTTAATTATTGGTTTGTGTTGTAGAGATTTGATTATCTCTGAGCTCATTCATTTCTCAGAAAATAATGAAGAGGATATTTAAAGTATTATCAAGACAGGGAAAGTAGATAAAGAACTGTTGTATGAACTTGCAAAAGATGCCATCAGTGTAGGTGTAGGTTTTCAAAAGAATTTATCATGATTCTTTTAGCACTTGTTCTAAAAATTCCATCATATGTCTATAGTGATCGCCTTTCCAGTAAATGCGGTCACAGGCAGGACAGTATTCAAAATAGTTGAAATACTTTTTTACTTTTTCTGGCACTTTGTCTATGATCTCTTCTTTTTCAATAACCTGCAAAGGTGTGTTGCAAACAATACATCGACTGAAAGGAACAGGGTGATCTTTTAAATGATAGTACTCTATCAGTATTTTGAGTTGTTCTTTTGTGTCGATAGGCTCCAGAAAAAATACAGGAGCATTTTTACGTTGAGATAGGGCACGATCTCGCGTAAGAATGATACGGTCTTCGTTGTTGGCCATAATGACAAGATCATCGTCTTCTATATGAGGAAAGAAAAGGGTGTCAAAGCCCATAAGGCGCAAGTATTTTGCGAGCTTTCCCAAATGACAATCAGCGATGAAACGATTAGCGTTTTTATGATGTTCCATCTTTTTACTTTTTACTTTGATTTAGCATGCTTTTTTGAGAAGCTAAACATTGTTTGATCGCTTCCATAAAAGCCCTCAGGTCTGAGGGTTGTCTGGAGGTGATCAAGTTTTTATCTATGACTACTTCCTCATCTTTGTATAGGGCTCCAGCATTTTTTAACTCTTTTGCAATACTCTTGTAGCCTGTAACAACTCTTCCTTCCAGTAGAGCAGCCGAAATCAGTATCTGCGGACCATGACATATGGCAGCTACGGGTTTATGCTGTTCAAAAAAGTATTGGGCAATCTCCAATACTTTTTCTTCTTTGCGTAGGGTAGACGGTGCTTTTCCTCCAGGCAAGATCAGAATATCATACCTCTCTGGATCTACTTCATCCACTGTCATTTTAGTATCTACCTTAAACCCATGTTTCCCAATGATAGTACCCTTTTTTATAGAAACAATATCTACATTTAGACCTAGTTTACGAAGCGTTTGATACGGTATTTCTAACTCGGAATCTTCAAAAAGATCTGCTGTGATAATCAAAGCTCTCATATTTATTTCCTTCTGAAACTCTAAAGTATTAAAGGCTCAATTTTTGTAGTTAATCATATCAATAGTCTAGCATCTAAAAATGAAATATAGATTTTTTGTAAATAAACCTTTTTTATTCCCAATAAAGCGCAATTAAGTTGAGTTTTCAGTCCGTCATTGTGTTCATTAAGTCTAAATAGGAGCAGCAAGGTAAACCCATACGCTAGTAAAAACAACGCTTATTGCAAGACTGGCAAACATTAAGACTATAAAAGTCCACTTCTTGGCAAGGTTGTTACCTTTATATACAAGATATGATTTACTCAGAGTATTACCCAGCAGAATCAAGAAAATAATCTGTAACAATTCTATGTTCTCTGGATCTACTGACCATTGAAACATGGTCGCTGCTAGAACGGCATGCGCCTCAAAGAAAGAAATAATGAGGGTGCTTATTTCACGTGAAAGGCCGAACTTGTCACCGATAAAATGCATTATTGAAACTATAGCGATAATAAAAACCGATAGTTTTGCGACATTCTTCCAGATAATTGGATGATCGATAAGCAGTTCAATATCCATTTCTGGGTTGTCAGACTTGCTGTTTCTTGAGCGTAAGTATCCTTGCAGTAAAAAATATATGGCGATAAAAAAGCCCAATTGTAGAAAAAATGGCAGGTAATAGATAAGTGGCAATTGTGTCGAAAAGAAAAACAGAATAAATACACATTCCAGAAGCATTGCACATAAAGCTAAAAGTAGTGTTAGTATCACATCTCGACTAGGTAATGATGTAAATTTCTCGTCATAGAGTATCTGTAAAAATACCGTGGTACTAGATATGAAGCCTCCTAAAAAACCTTGCAGTTTTAAACTGTTTCTCTTTGCAAATATGTGAAAGCTAAAAAAACTGAACAGTTCTAGACTGGCAACGAGAGGAACGATTTTCAGTAAAGGAATATAGGATGCCACCACAAACAATACTGCTAACAAGCCCATATCCAGCCATATATGTGTCTGTTTAAAGTGTGATATGAGCGGTGTCTTGTGTTTCATAGTATATTTTACCGTATATTATTCTGTATCGTATAAATTGTTATACGTAATTTTACCATTAAGTCTGATTTCATAAGAATTTTTCAAAAGTTCTTCGATCACTTCAATATGTACTTATTCTCCTGCACACACTTTTACATATTATTAGACCCATTTTTTAAAATCATCTTTTTTGTTTTGGTAACACTTAGCATTAATAATGTACATTCTAAAGTCAATTCATAAACCATTAGCAAACATCCGATATAATCTTTTCATTATGTAAAAAAGTAGGGGTGGCTTGTATGAAGTACGTTTTTTCTATGAAAATGGCTGTGTTGATGTTATTTTTGTTTGCTGTGATTATTGGGGGTGCTACATTTGTTGAAAATGATTATGGTACACAGACAGCGCAGGCTTTAGTTTATAAAGCCAAATGGTTTGAAGTTTTTCTGGCTTATTTCGTGGCCATTTTAGTGTACAACATTGCCAAATATAAGTCTTACAAGACAAAATTTCCTGTATTTTTATTTCACTTTTCTTTTCTTGTTATAGCCATTGGTGCTTTGGTAACACGTTATGTGGGTTACGAAGGTGTGATGAGCATCCGTGAGGGTGAGTCTAGTCACATTATGGTGTCAGCGGTGAAAAACCTTGAACTTGAAGTGACGTATGCGGACAAAAATGCTAGCTTAGCAAAAGAACTTTACTTCTCAACACTGACAGGCAACAGCCTAAATGAAAGTCTTAAAGTGGGGGACAAAGAAGTAAAAGTTGAACTGCTCAAATACCTTCCTACAGCGCATGAAGCGCTTGTCATATCACCTAAAGGTAAAAAACTTTTAGAACTTAAAATCTCTACTGGTGCACAAGGGCAGATGTATTACATTGCCAAAGGTGAGCGAAAAGACTTTGGGAACTTTTACATTGGATATGATACGCCTGTGAGTACCAACAAACCAACCTTTCTCATAAAAGAGGGAGCAGATGGGTTTAGCGTGGACTTCCCTTTCACCTTAAAAACACTCAATATGAATGACAAGAGTTCAGCGGAGTTAACACCTGGTAACAATGTCTTTAAAAACAGAATGCTTTATCAGTTCGGTTCTAACGCCATTGTATGGAAAGATACCCATGAGAATGCAAGCATAGAGATGACGTCATCGGACATAAAAACACAAGGTGGTCAAGCAGAGTACATACGTTGGAATGTCTCTGTGGGTGATGAGAGTAAAATCATTACCTCTAGACCTTACCAAGGTAGAAGAGGTCAGATTGAAAGGTTTGAACTAGGCGGTGTGAAGATTGCTATGTCTGTGGGTGCTACATTGATTGACCTTCCTTTTAGCATTAAACTTGAAGACTTTGAGCTTGAGCGTTACCCTGGTTCAATGACTCCAGCTTCTTACTCTTCAGATGTTGTACTCATTGATAAAGAACAAAACCTTACAATGCCGTATAAAATATACATGAACCACATTTTAGACCATAGAAACTATCGTTTTTTCCAATCTTCATATGATCCAGATGAAAAAGGAACCGTGCTTTCAGTTAATCATGACCCAGGAACTTGGCCAACTTATTTAGGGTATTTACTTCTTGCTATTGGGATGATATGGTCACTATTTCACCCATTAGGGCGTTTCCAAAAGCTCCTTAAAGGGGCTAGAAAACTTCAGTCTACAGCCGCTGCTGTACTTTTTGTATCACTCTTTGCCTTGACACCACAAAGTCTTAAAGCAGCTTCACCAGAGTTAAGTGCTTCGACACTGAAGGCCATACAAGCCTACGACTTAGAACACACGCTAAACTTTGGAAAACTTGCAGTACAAGACCACCAGGGACGTATGAAGCCTATGGATACTGTGGCACATGAAGTCGTGTCTAAAATTACAGGACGTTCTGCCTTGTATGACTTAGGTCCTACACAAATGCTCTTAGGGATTATGACACAACCAGAGGTTTACCAAGAAATCCCCATGATAAAAATTGGGCATAAAAAGATTGCTCTAGATATTGGTTTAGATGAAAACACAAAGTTTGCAAAGTTCTCAGACTTTTTTGATGCAAAAGAGAGTACCTATAAACTTTATACTGTAGTGAGCGATGCTTCTAAGAAAAAGCCACTTGAAAAGACACAATATGACAAAGAGCTCCTCAAAATTGATGAAAGAGTCAACGTGGCATTTATGGCTTATCAAGGTTCTCTTTTACGTATTTATCCAAAACCAAATGATGATAACAATAAATGGTCAGCACCTTTGGATGCTATGAAAACATACCCTCCTAAACAAGCAGAGGAAGTTAGAATAAGTATGGCAGCATACTTCCAAATGGTTGCAGAAGGTTTAAAAACAGGGAATTGGGGCAATGCAAACATAGCACTTAGAGGCATACATAAGTACCAAGAGAAGTATGGTGCAGCAGTGATTCCTTCACAAAGTCACATCGATATGGAGATTAAATATAACCAATTTGGTATTTTTGGAAAGTTAGTACCCATCTACATTCTTTTAGGGCTTTTGCTTCTTATTTTTGCTTTCATCAATGTATTAAAACCTGCATTTTCGCTCAAGTGGATTATGCGTGGGGCTTGGAGTATTTTAATATTTGGTTTTGCAATGCACATCGTAGGACTGGCAATTCGTTGGTACATTGGTGGGCATGCCCCATGGTCTAATGCTTATGAGTCTATTGTCTTCATTGCAGCATCTACAGTTTTAGCAGGGGTCATTCTTGCGCGTAACTCACCATTTGCTTTGGCAGGTACTGCATTACTTGCAGGTATCACTATGGGTGTGGCACACATGAACTTCATTAACCCAGAGATTACGAACCTTGTGCCCGTACTTAAGTCGTACTGGCTTATGATTCACGTGGCAACCATTATCTCAGGTGATGGTTTCTTTGGACTTGGATCTATCTTGTCTTTGTTGGTACTTATTTTGTATGTACTTAGAGGCAAAGAGGGAAATGCAAACATTGACCGTTCTATTAAAGAGTTAACAAACCTCTCTGAAATGGGACTCATTATTGGGCTTATGTTACTGACTATAGGAAACTTCTTAGGGGGGATTTGGGCCAATGAATCTTGGGGACGTTACTGGGGTTGGGACTCTAAAGAGACTTGGGCTGCGGTGACTATCTTGATTTACGCAACGGTACTTCACTTACGTTT
>WTAE01000011.1 GCA_013139765.1 Sulfurovum sp. | reverse complement strand
AATATTTCACTCAATGCTTTTAACAAAAATGACACTTCACTTACCTTTGAACAGTACATTACACCTGTGCTTGCACTTTGTAAAGAGAAGTTAAAAAGAGAAGAGGAGCTGTTTATTAATTTACGTGTATGGAACTTAGATGAGATGATGTCTGAGCGTACATTTAATGAAACCCTTTTTGCCAAACTATCAAGTGCTTTTGATCACACTTTGTCTTTAGATGATGTTTACGCTGAAAAGCCAAAATCTATACGCTTGGCTTCTAAAATATTGGTACATTTTGACAACTACTTTGAGTGGCCTTCCCTTAAAAATGAAAACTATGGTGACGGTACGTGTCAGGGCTTACAGTCCCATGTGGCAGTACTGGCTTCTGGAGTTCTGGTACCTTGTTGTCTAGACTGTGATGGCATCATAGAATTAGGAGACTTACATAAAGAGAGTTTAGCACAGATACTAAGCTCTACACGTGCAAAGGCAATGTTGGAAGGGTTTAAAGAGGGAAAAGCGATAGAAGAGCTTTGTCAAAAGTGTTCGTATAAAGAACGTTTTAACACTTAAGACAATAAGATTTTAGTCTAAAGGCGCAATTCTTCTAAACTTAGTTCCAGCAATGCTGAGTGAAGCCATAAGGCCTTTTTCATTATAGATAAACGCAATGATAGGTTTTTCAAAACTCATCGAAGAGATGTCTTTACTTTTTGCCCAATCTGAGACATTTATAGTACCATCGACACCAGCTTCCCAACCATTACTTTCTACAAAATTATTTAACGAAGCCTCAGAGAGAAAAGCAATGAGCATAGAGTGCTTTTGCGCGCCAGCTTGAAAGCCAACAGATGCTGCAGTCATGTCATAGTAGTGTTCAGATACACCATCGATACGTAAAGCGCCTTCACCATATTTTCCACCTACAATAAAACCTGCTTTAATGACAGAAGGAAAGATAAGGTATGCTTTGGTTTTTGGAAGAAAATCTTCTCCTCCAGGTACTTGTTGTTTAAATTGTTCTAATGCAATATCTACAGCTTTGTTAATTTCTGTTTTTGTCTTTGCAAAAGCTGTTTGTGTAAAAAGCAGTGAAAAAAGTACTGCAAGTATTAGGGGTTTTAAGTTTTTCATCTATCTTCCTTGTGTATAGTAGAAGTATTATATCTTATGAAAATTAATGGAGCGAGTATGCAAAAACTAACTTTAAAAAGCTATGCAGTAAAACACAAGATGAGTCTCTTCTCAGTAGTCAAACTTGTCAAAAATGCAAAACTAAAATCATCTATTGAAAATGAAAATGGTAAAGAGGTTACTTATATCTTATTAGATGAAAGTGAAACTCCATTGAAAATGAAAGTTGCACAAAAAGAGACGAATACACCCCTCAATGTTGAAGAGACGTTAAAGCAACTTATGCAAGAAGTTGCACAACTTAAAAAAGAAGTTGCACAACTAAAATTAAAACCTCTACCATTATAATAAAGGATTAGCATATGAAAGTAGCTTATATCACAGATGAGAGTTATCTTCAGCATGACACAGGTACCTTACACCCTGAGTCTCCAGAACGCCTTAGAGCGATAAACGCGGCAATAGACTATTTAAGTCCCGAACTCCTCTTTAAATCGCCTCTAAGAGCTAAAGAGAGTACTATAGCACTTGTACATACTGTAGATCAAATAGATCTTGTAGAAGAGGCGTCTATTTCTGGGCGTGCTATAGATTCAGATACCATTTGCTCTTCTGCTTCTTATGAGGTTGCATGTAAAGCGGTGGGTGCAGGTTTAGTCGCAATTGATGGCATCAAAGAAAAGGTCTTTGAACGCGCTTTTTGTGCTGTACGTCCACCAGGACACCATGCTACCCCTAGCACATCTATGGGTTTTTGTCTTTTTAATAACATTGCTATTGCAGCAAAATATGCACAAAGTATTGGGTATAAAAAAGTGATGATAATTGACTTTGATGTGCATCATGGAAACGGCACACAAGATACTTTCTGGGAAGATGACTCTGTATTTTATTTCTCAACACACCAAGCCTATGCGTATCCTGGTACAGGCAAAGCGTCTGACAGAGGTGAGGGGAGAGGAGAAGGATTTACAGCCAATTTTCTTTTAATGCCTGAGAGCAGAGATGAAGACCTTTTAGATATTTATGAAAATGACTTGCCCCCTTTGGTCGAAACATTTAATCCGGACATTATTTTAGTCTCCGCAGGCTATGATTTACATGAGAGTGATCCTTTGGCACAATGTAACATTACAACGCAGGGCATACGAAAAATGGTTCGAATGATTTTAGACTTAAAGTCTATACCGTATGTCTTCTTTTTAGAAGGTGGTTATGATGTGAATGCTTTGGGTGAAAATGTGAAGGTGACGCTTGAAGAGATGTTAAAGTAGAGGTCTTTATTCCCTATCAGAAGATAGGGAATAAAGGGTAAAGCTATTTGATTGTTTTTTTGAGTTTTCTTTCAATAGCATCTGGGATACTTGAAATAACCATAAATTGACCCATAGAAAGAAGTGGGTATGAAAGTGCAATGTAGTACTTAGCATGAAGTGCATATGCTTTGTCACCTTCAATAAGTACAGTGTATGGAAGCAAGATAGCTTTATCTGCACCAATCTTGTCTACAAAAGTTTCTGTTGTTTTACCCATAGTTACACCAACAAGTTTAGATCCATTAGCAAGTTTAAGTTCAAAGATTTTCTTTTTACCTTTAATGTCTACACCGGCTTTACCTTTAAGTTTTAACATGTCTTGGTAGTAAGGCATACCCATCATGAAGTGGTACCCTGAAAGGTCACCTGCAGAGAGTACATCTTTTGTTGCAGTCAGTTTACCAAGTGCTTTACCAAGAGATGCTTTTACAGAAGAATCAACACCTGCTTTGTAGTCTTTTTGCATAAATGCTTTAAGCCAGTATGTAGGGTTTGTTGCAAGTACTGTTTTTGCTTTAGAGTCTACCATAACTCTTTGGATAGCAGCAAAACCACGTGTTTTTTTAGCAGCATTGGCTTTAAGTTTAGAGTTTGTAATAACAAACACTTTAAGGTGAGACTTACTCGCAGGTGAATACGCTGCAAGCACTTTAAAACCAGCTTTTCCAAGCTTAGATTTAACCGTTTTAGCAGAGGCGTAAGGGGCAGAGTAGTATGCAGAGATTTTAGCAGCTTGTGCTGATACAGCAGTAACAGCAAGTACAAGAAGTACAGCAGAGAATTTGTTAAACATTTTTGACATTGGTCATCCTTTTAATTGTTTGTACAAATAGTTTAGTAAAAAAATGACTAAAAGATGCTGAAAAAAGGTAGGAAATAAAAAAATAATAGAAAATATAAGTTTAAGTGAAATACTTAGATATGATTAAGCTAAAGAGGGTAGAAAAAGGGGAGTAAAATAAGTCTCAAAGGTGCCGTTAAGCACCTTTGAGAGAAGAGATAAGATTAAAATTTAAAGTTAAATTGGAATGTTAAAGAATCTTCTGAGTGTGTGTTTGAAATTTCAGTAATTGGTGCAAATGGTAATCCAACAATACTAAATGTTTGTTCTGATGTTGGTGCATATACATATGCTAAATCAACAGAGAACATGTCTGAAAGTGCGTAAGTACCACCCACTGTGTAGTGGTGCTCTTGGTTTGCTGGGAATCCAAGAAGGTTAAAGAAGTTTAATCTTGGATCTTGGTTTTCAACGACTGCAGATGATGCATAGTTATAACCTAGTCTTAAAGCCCAATCTTGTTGTGCAAATTGGTAACCAAATGCGTATACATCTGAATCTTCCCAACCAAAGTCACCATAACCAGCAGCGTCTGACCATTTAATGTTTTTGTAGTCAAATGCAAATGAGTGTGCACCCATTACGTAAGCAATACCTGCTGAAAACTCTTCTGGTTGCTCAAGTGTATCAGTAACAGCGAATAGTGGATCAGCTGCACCTGCCATTGGATTAAGGAATGGTGCCATAGCGCCAGTAAGTTGACCATCATAGTCCATCTCAATTGAAGACTTGTAGTTTAAACCAAGTGTTAAACCTTCAACACCCATTTCACCAAAGTCATAAGTCAAACCTGCTTGCCAACCAAAACCAAAGTCTTGTGAAAGTCCAGCACCGTTATTAGCAGATCCTATTATATTTCCCATCATATCAAATACTGGTGCTTGATAGTTAATATCTAAGTTACCATACTGAAGTAAAGGTGTTACACCAATAGAGAATCCAGAAGTTTTGTATGCAATTGGTACACCAAAAGATAAAAGTTGTAAGTTAGTTACCATACCTACAAAAAGTGGGTTAAGGCTAGCGCGGTAATCTGTACCCATTCCAGCTGTTCCCCACATACCTGCACCTAAAAACCAGTTTTCATTGATTTGAGAAGCGATAGATACTGAAGGGATGATGTTTGTATCAGCAATACTTTTTTCTGAGAAAAATACTTGTCCACCTGCACCATAACCACCTTCGATATCTGGCATGAAAAGTGTACCACCAAATGAAATTTCAGTACCTTCGATTTGTGTAATTGTAGCTGGGTTAATAAAAGCTGATTCAGCTCCTTGACCTAGTGCAACACCAGTTCCACCCATTGCTCTTGCTTTAGCACCGACACCGATAAGGTTGTCTCCGTTTGTTGCATGTAGCATTGTCGCTGTAAGTAGCGAAAGCGTTACTAATTTAGTAATTGTTGTTGTTTTCATTATTCTTGTCCTTTTTGTAATGTGACGTTATAGTAGCACAATCAATGATAGGTGTCAAGGAATTTTGAAGATTTTTTGATAAGTTATTATGATATTAACTAGACTAATAATAGAGATAATTTCTAGTGATATTTTAAAGTAAACTTAGACATGCACTCTTTTGGAGAATGTATGCCAAGCAAAAGAACTGGTATGCGACTATACTTGTTTTGCTAAAGCTTTAAGTTCATGGACTATAACTGATGTGAGTTCATTATATTCTCTTTGGGTGATAAGACCATTTTCAAGTCCAAACTCATATTTATGTAATTCAATTTCGATTTTTTTGATTTGTTCTGCCATGGGAGATCCTTTTTATTTAAGTGTAGGGAGTATTTTTAAATACAGTGCAAATTCAGCTGCAGTTTTAACGCCTTTTTCTAATGCGTCGTTTAGTAATTGTCTGTTCTGAGTGAAGTTCATGTTAATCCTTCTGTGTATAACTAAGGAAAGTATAACGCTTTGTGAATTTTAATATAAGGGCATATTTGAAATCTTTTTTTTTAAAATATGCCTAGTTGAGAGTAAAAGGTGTAGTATGAGAGTATAATTATGTAAAGAGAAAAAGAGAAAAAGAGAAAAGATGTTCCTATCGCTAAGAACAGCTTTCTCTAAAAGTACTAAGCGCCTATACTGGGATGTTCTATATTTGCCCGCATTAATGTATTTTTAGGTTTATTAGGAATCTCTACACTTGGCTGA
This sequence comes from Sulfurovum sp., assembly GCA_013139765.1. GTDB lineage: Bacteria > Campylobacterota > Campylobacteria > Campylobacterales > Sulfurovaceae > Sulfurovum. The sequence goes on along the minus strand of WTAE01000011.1, from coordinate 25,422 downwards.
GTCTCTACATTTTTCTGAGTGTTTTCATAAGGTGTAGCATCTAAAGAAGCAGTGATTTTAAACAAACCTTTGACTGAAAGTTTCTCAAGTGCCAAATGAAGTTTGTCTAAAATAATATTTTCTCCTGCGGCTTCTATATCTTGTATGAGTATAATGAAACTCTCATCATCATACTTGGCAATGACATCATCTTCTCTTAGGTTTTTCTTGAGTGTTTGTGCCACTTTTATTAAGGCATCATTGGAGCGGAACCCAAACTCTTTTACGATACTGTCAAAATTATCTATACGTATGACACAAGTGAGAAAATGCACATCTTGTTTTCTTTGGTACTTTGTAGATGCTTTTTCTAGAAGAGCGTCAAAATACTTACGTGTATATAGCCCTGTAAGTGGGTCAATATTTTGGCTTTCATGAAAGTTTTTCAAATTTCTTTTTTGCACAGACTTCTTCATACGGTAATTATCTGCAATAATAAACCCTTCTGTTACACCAAAAAGTCCTTCATTGACTGAAAAGTCAAAGTAACGTACTGCACCTGGCTCATAAAGCTCTACATACTGTTTAAAAAGTGTAGGCACGGCTGAACCCATGTCTTTTAAGTAGCGTTTTAACACCACAAAACCTTCTTTATAGTCAAGGTCGGCAAAAAGTGTTTGAAACTCTTTTTTGTTTGCATCAGACATCACATAAGGTGACTTTGCCTTCATCATTCGTGAGGGACAGGCAAAATGGTAGGTATAGAAATAGACCAATGCTGCCACCGCTTTTTGAGGTGTGTCTGCATTAATGGTCACAACCCCATAAGAGTATTGTATATGTGGGTTATGTGCTAAGTAAACTGTCACAGCTTGCCATAAAGAGTCAAACGCGCGTGAACCCCAGTACTTGGGCTGGACAAATGAACGTCCTAACTCTACGGAGTTTTTACAATAGTTTGAAAAATCATTAGAGAAATTACAAAAGTTTGAAGTGTACATACCTTCTATACCTTTTTCAGGAATGATTTTATGACACTCTCCTAGTCTATAGGCACCCACAATTTCCAAGTCATTATCATCCCATAAAATGAGGTGTTGGTAGTGGTTATCGTAGAGATCATTGTCTGCTTCTGTAGCAGTACCTCCACCGATGGCACGAAAAGAGACTTCTCTTACCCGACCAAGCTCATGGATGAGAAAAGGCGCCTCATTTGCATCAAGCAGTATGATACGTTTGTTATTGTTTGTGTAGCCTAAACACTTTGCATTGTCTACTTCTTCTTTGAGTCTTTGTCTGTTTTGAGGTTTTGTGATGGTCACTTCTGTTGGAAATAGCGCTTGCTTTTTAGTACCAAGGTTGTAAACATGTTTATAGAAACGTTCTACACAGCGTTGGCTAGTAACATTTTTATCGGTAAATGAAGAAGCTGGAATGACCTTTCCAATGTTGAAGTGTAAAGTTGGCTTCTTTGAGGCAGTGGCAAATTCATGTGGCAGTAACATGGCAGTGAGCTTGTTGGGTAAAAGTACAGAGAGGGTATAGAAGAGTATGCTATTTCTTCCTTCTATCTTTATGGGTAAGATGGGTGTTTGGCTACGTTGGGCTATTTTTAAAAAGCTAGACTTCCACGTGGCATCTTTGATACCTCTCCAAGTTAAACGTGAGACGATACCTGCAGGAAAAATAATAAGAGCTTCATCATTTTCTAACATTTCATAGGTTTTTTTAAGACTACTTTTTGAGATACTTCCATTGATATTGTCCACAGGAATGAGAAGAGGTTCAATTTGTTTAATACCTGAACCAACAGGTACAGAGAGAATTTTTACTTTTTTGTTTTCTCTCACATTTGCTAGCATTTGAATAAGTGAGAGGGTCTCTTGTGCGCCGGTAACATGGTTTGCAATGATAATGACTTTACCTGTGGCAGGAATATTTTTAAGTTCTGAAGGTTTAACAGTATAGTCAATTTTTAAGTTTTTCAACATGGAATCTACAAAGTCTAAACCTTTTAAGTAATGGTTTTTTGCATATATATTAAGAAAAAATTTCTCATGAAAAAGTTTTTGCAAAAATGAGATAAAAAAGTTTAACAAAGGTGTGGGTAAAGTCTTTACGAGTTTTGGAAGGTAGGTGTGAACGGCCTTGCGAATATCAAGCATTTATTCTCCATAGTTTTAAGATACCTACATTATATTGAAGTTATATACAAATGATAAGAGCATATTCATAAGTTTTTCTATTCAATATATGGTTAGTTAATAATTAATAAATATAATAGTGTTTGTTTTCTAAAGAGAAAGAATAAAAGAAAAAAGTAATGTAAAAGTTTTAAATGTGAGTAGAAAACTACTCACATTGGGTTAGATTTTGCCTGAAACAAAGGTTTGCATCTCTGCAACCACTTCTTCAAGTGTTCTTTCACCATTGATGATGGTTAAAAGTTCTTTATCTGTGTAAAATCTTTGAATAGCAGCCAGAGGTCCTGTATAGATTCCCATTCTGTCGTTAAATACTTCTTCAGAGTCATCTGCGCGCTCTTCACCTGGTGCTGCTTCTGCTCTACGACCGAGAATTCTTTCTCTTGCACAGGCTTCAGTCACTCTTACTTCAATGACAGAGGTAAGTTCAATGTTATCTTCTTTGGAAACCAATGCATCAAAGGCAGTCATTTGCTCTTCGCTTCTTGGGTAACCATCGATGAGTACATTGTCAACAGGTGCATTGTTAATAGCAGATACAATCGTGTCTACAATAATCTTTAAGGGTACAAGTGCACCTTTAGTAATGTAAGACTCAATCTCTTTTCCTAAGTCTGAACCTGAAGCTACTTCTTCACGGAGCATATCTCCTGTAGAGTAGTGAACAATATTCGCATTGTTTTCAGCAATAATACTTGCATCTGTTGTTTTTCCTGAGCCTGGTGCTCCAATGATTAAAAATAGTTTTTTCATAATAGGTTTCCTGTATTAAATTATATATGTATCCGTAGGGTTGGCTGCAGCCGACCACCACAGGTTTATTTGTATATATGGTCGGCTGAAGCCAACCCTACAATATTTACGCTGTTGGTGCTTGTTGTCTTATTCTAAGACTTAACTCTTTAAGCTGCTCATCTTCAACTGGGCTTGGTGCGTGTGTTAAGAGACACTGTGCTTTTTGTGTTTTAGGGAAAGCAATGACTTCTCTAATAGAGCTAGAATGTGTCATAAGCATAATAAGTCTGTCAAGACCTAGTGCAAATCCACCATGCGGTGGTGCACCAAATTTAAAGGCATCAAGTAAGAAGCCAAACTTCTCTTGGGCTTCTTCATCGGGGATACCCATCAGAGTAAAGATTTCTTTTTGTAAGTCCTCTTTATGGATACGGATAGACCCACCACCAAGTTCTGTACCATTAAGAACGATGTCATAAGCTATAGATTTTAACTCTTCAATGTCATCATAGTCTACATTACCATTTTCATCTGTTTGAGGCATAGTAAAGGCATGGTGCATCGCTTTTGTTTTACCATCTTCAACTTCAAACATAGGAAAGTCCATCACCCATAAGAATTCAAATACATCTTGAGGAATGATGTCCATGATTTCTGCAAGATAGATACGGAAACGACCCATGTAGTCCCATACTAGTTTCTTGTCTCCAGCACCAAAGAATACTGCATCACCTACTTCAAGTTCACATCTTTCGATGATAGCTTGAATGTCATCTTCTGTAAAGAACTTAGCAAGTGGTCCTTTAAGCCCGTCTTCTTTCATTTGGAAGTAGCCTAGACCTGAGGCACCAAACTTACGTACATACTCTTCAAAACCTTTCATTTGACGTTTTGAAAATATCTCGTCACCTTTTGGTACTTTAAGTGCTTTGATACGGTTTTTCTTAGGTGTAGATGCAATTTTTGAGAAAATTTCGTTGTCACATCTTTCAAATATGTCTATCACATCAACCATCTTGAGGTCATAACGCATATCTGGTTTGTCTGAACCATAGTTCTCCATCGCATGAGCATATGTCATACGTTTGAACTTAGTAGGAATTTCAAAGTCACATTTAGTAAAAATGTTATGTATCAGTTTTTCAGCTACACCTATGACATCTTCTTGGTCACAAAAAGACATTTCAACATCTATTTGTGTAAATTCTGGTTGTCTGTCTGCTCTTAAATCTTCATCTCTAAAACATTTTGCTATTTGGAAGTAACGGTCAAAACCACCTACCATTAATAACTGTTTAAAAAGTTGTGGAGACTGAGGAAGTGCATAAAACTCGCCACTGTGTACACGGCTTGGTACAAGGTAGTCTCTCGCACCTTCTGGTGTAGACTTTGTGATGATAGGTGTTTCAACTTCAAGGAAGTCTAACTCATCTAATGCATTACGTGCAGCAATAGTTGCTTTTGAACGTAGTTTAAAAATATCGTAAGATTTTTGTGTACGAAGTTCAAGGTAACGGTATTTGAGTTTTATCTCTTCGTTTACTTTTTCATCGTTGAGTTCAAAAGGCATAGGCTTAGAACGGTTTTCGATGACAAGTGTGTCTACCACCATTTCTACTTTACCCGTTTTGAGTTTAGGGTTTTCAAGTCCTTCTCCTCTGGCTCTCATTTTACCCGTGGCTACAAGGACAAATTGGTCTCTTACTTCTTCTGCAACTTTGTGTACTGCGGCATTGTCTGCTGGGTCACAAACCAATTGGATGACTTGATCTTTGTCTCTTAAATCGATGAAAATAAGTCCACCGTGGTCTCTACGGCTAGATACCCAACCTGCAACAGTGACTTCTTGACCGATATGTTCTTCGTTTACTTCTGCACAATAATGTGTTCTCATACTATACGCATCCTCAATTTAAATTGACGCGATTATAGCAAAATGTTGTTTAAGGGTTAAATACGATGAAAATATAGTAAGGGGTGAGTGAGATTATTTTATAGAAGGTGAAGTAAAAATTTAAGTATCAAGAAGAGTAAATGTTTACTCTTTTACTCTTCTTGAAGTAGATGAAGTTTTAGAGTGCGTGTTTAATCACAGACTTTGTAACGTCTCTTTCTAGCTTGTCTGAACCATGTTTCTTATAGTCTTTTTTGTATTTTTTATCGTATTTTTTGTCATACTTTTTATATTTATTTGGTTTAACTACAGAGTTAGCACCTTTTAAATTTGAGTTTACACTTCCCTTGTTTAGTGGTTTTGCCATTGTCATTGAAGCCATTACTGCTAGTCCAAGTAATATTTTAGTCATGTTGATCCTTTTTTTATTATGTAAGATAACTTTATTTTATCAAAAAATTAGAAATAAAGTAATAGATTTTTAAAAAAGAATCTGTCTCGCTATAAAAATATGTCAATTTGCACTATCTTGAACCTACAAAGCAATTTTATGTTACTCTAACATAATTCATAAATGACGAGTATATAAATGAGCAATCAAAAATTAGAACAAATCAAAACAGCAGGCTTTATACTAAAACCTGATGATCCAGAGATTAAAACATTGTTTGAGACGATTAAAGCACAATTTGAAGCCAAAGGTATTTCTGTAATACTTGCTGAACGCTCTGCAGAGATGATTTCGCAGAGGGGCATACCTTTTGAAAAGATGTGTGAAGAAGCAGACTTTTTAGTCTCTTTGGGAGGGGATGGTACCTTACTCTCTTTGGTGCGTCGTTCACATGGTTACAATAAACCAGTTGTAGGTATAAATGCAGGGAATTTGGGTTTTTTAGCAGATGTGACTATTGAGGATGTTGAATCTTTCTTAGAACAACTTATTCATGATGAATATCGCATTGATGAGCGTATGATGATTGAGGGCTATGTACAGCGAAAAGAAGGTAAAAAAGAGTTCTTTTTTGCTTTTAATGATGTGGTCATCACCCGTCCTGTTGTCTCTAAAATGGCAACGATTTATGCTTCAATTGATGGTGAAAGATTTAACACTTACAAGGGGGACGGACTCATTGTTGCAACGCCAACAGGTTCAACAGCCTATAACTTGGCTTCGGGTGGACCGGTCATGTATCCGCTTACGCAAGCACTTATTATGACACCCATTATGGCGCATTCACTTACACAAAGACCTTTGGTGGTACCTGCAGACTTTACCATTGAACTCTCTTCTCCTGAAGAACGTATTATTGCTGTGATTGATGGGCAAGATGATTATGAAATGACTTCAGAAGATGTTTTGGTCATTATGGGTGCCAAACGTGGGGCAAAACTTTTACACAGAAAAGAGCGGAATTACTTCTCTGTGTTAAGAGATAAACTCTCTTGGGGTGATGAACATTGATTGAACGTTTATATTTTCGTGATCTGGTTACTTTTAAAGAAGTAGAGCTAGAGTTTTCAAAAGGTTTGGTGGTTTTTACTGGCCCTTCAGGTGCAGGAAAGTCGGTACTTATGTCTACCATACTCTCTTCTTTTGGACACAATACGCAAGGATCTGCAGCACTTTGTGAAGTCTCTTTAACCAAACCACTTGCACTGAGTGCAGAAGACTTTGTTTTGGAAGATGAACTCACCATAAAAACACTCAAAAAAGAGAAGTTACGTTACCTTATAGAGGGACAAAACATTTCTAAAAAAGTGTTAAATCAAATGTTTTCACCTTATGTACAGTATCTTTCTGTGAGAGATAAAAGTGACTTCGACTCTGCAACCTTGTTAGAAATGTTAGACAGTAGTCTGCTTACTTCCAGTAAAAGTTTTAAGAAATTGTTTAAAGAATATAGAAAACGTTATGCAAACTATAAAGAAAAAGAGAAGCAACTTGCCAAAATATGTGAAGAAGAAGCAAGCTTAGCTGAGCGTATTGATTTTGCAAAATATGAAGTAGAGAAGATTGAAAAAATCAACCCACAAGTGGGGGAAGATGAAAATTTATTACAAGTTAAGAAACAGCTTTCACGTATTGATAAAATAAAAGCTTCTTTAGGTACTGCTATGGATATATTTACAGCTGAAGCCGCAGTTGAAGAGGTGTATAAACTCTTAGATAAAGATGCCTCAGTCTTTGTGGATGCAATGAACCAAGTCCGTGCTGACTTTGAAGAAACAGAACATTTAGCCGCAGAACTTGAGGAGATGGATGTAGAGGAGATACTTGACAGACTCTCTGATATTACGTCACTTCAGCAGCGTTATGGCTCCATAGAAGAAGCCCTTGAGTACAAAGAGCTGAAGAAAAAAGAGCTTTTGGGTTACACAAACATTGAGCAAGATAAAAGTATGTTAACTGCGTTTTTAAGTATGGAATATACAGAACTTTCAACCTTGGCTAGGCAAGTCTCTAAGTTACGTCAAGAAGAAGCAAAACGTTTAGAGTCTGTCTTAAAAGGCTATTTAAATACACTCAAACTTCCTGCACTTACATTTAGTTTTTCTGCTAAACCTTTAGATGATAAAGGGTCTGATGTGCTTGAAGTAATGCTTGGTACGTCAAAAACTGCCACGCTTTCTGGTGGTGAGTTTAACCGTGTGCGTTTGGCACTAATGGCGTCAACGATACAAGAGGGGCAAGGACAAGGTGTACTCATACTAGATGAGATAGATGCCAATGTCTCAGGTGATGAGTCTATTGCCATTGCACAAATGATTACAAAACTCTCATCTGTGTATCAAATTTTTGCCATTTCCCATCAACCCCATCTTTCAGCAAAAGCGGACCAGCACATTGTTGTAACCAAAGATGGCATGACGAGTCAAGTGATTGAACTGGGTACTGAGGGTAGGGTACATGAAATAGCCCGTATTATTGCGGGGGAAAATCCAACCAAAGAAGCGATGGAATTTGCTAAAAAGTTACGGGCTTCTTAAGGCTTAAGTATATTGGTTTTTTAGTTCGTTAATGTAATGTTTGAAAGACTCAAAATATACTTTTGCTATCTCTAAGTCTCGACCCGCTTTAAGATAGGTATTGTACTCAATCAAAAGGTCAGAAACCCCTCCTGTTCCTACATTGGTGGATGAACCTTTGATCCCATGTGTAGCACGTTCCATTTGTTCAAAATCTGATACTTCTAATAGGGCTTCAATTTCTGGAATTTGTTCTTCAAGTTGTGGAATGAGTTCTTGTACAAACTCGATAGCCTCATCATCTGATAAACCCATTTCAACAAGACGCTCATGGCTAAATCTAGGATAGGTACAAGGAGGAAGTTTTTTTGTCTTTTTTGGTTCTTCTGTTGTTTCTTGTGTTTTTTGCGCTTTGTGCGCTCTGGTCATGTGAAAGCTTTTGTGCCGACTTTTGGTCTTCTCTTCCTCTTGTACTTCTTCTTGCTCTATTTCTGCTTTTGCTTTTTTATCTTTGGGTTTTTTATCTTTGGGTTTTTTGCTTGTACTGCGTCGTGTCGCTTGGTATTTACGTTCATTACGTATCTCAATGGCAATGATAGCCACAACAACAAGAGCAAAAATCGTTAGTATAGAAAGTGCAAGCATGAGTCACCTTTTTTAATAGCTTTACACAAACTATAGCTTATTTCAGATTATATTAAGATGTTAAATTGAGGACCTTTTAAATTTTTTGTTATAATAAGCAAAAAGAATAGGCTATAGATGATAATAGATACACATTGCCATTTGGATGATGAAAGATATAATGATGACCTTGATGAAGTATTGGCAGCAGCAAAGGCCAAAGGGGTAGAGAAGTTTATTATTCCTGGTGCAGATCCAAAAACGCTTGAACGTGCGGTTGAATTGGCTGAACAGTATGATGCAATCTACTTTTCAGTGGGGGTGCATCCTTATGATGCCCAAAACTATGACAGAAGCTATTTAGAAAAATTTGTACACCATCCTAAATGTGTGGCCATTGGTGAATGTGGCTTAGACTATTTTCGTCTGCCCGAGACTGAAGAAGAAATAGCCAAAGAAAAAGCCTTGCAAAAAGAAGTTTTTGTAGACCAAATACTTTGGGCTAAAGAAGTGAAGAAACCACTTATTGTGCATGTACGTGAATCATCAGCAGATTGTTTAGCGCTTTTAGATGAATATGCAGGAGAAGAGGGAGGGGTCTTACATTGTTATAATGCAGATGAATCCCTTCTGAAACTGGCAAATAAAAACTTTTACTATGGAATTGGTGGGGTGTTAACTTTTAAAAATGCACGTAAACTCATTAACGTTTATGGAAAAATACCGCAAGACAAACTGCTTATTGAGACAGATGCGCCTTACTTGACACCACATCCCCACAGAGGAAAACGTAATGAACCGGCCTATACGACTATAGTGGCGGATAAAATGGCCGAACTATCTGCTTTACCTGTTTCGGAAATTGCTACGTTAAGTAGCCAAAATGCACAAAGGCTCTTCAGATTTTAAGTGGCAAAAATTTTCTAAAAGGCTTAAAGCTCTTTTGTATTAGTATCATTTTAAGTCAAGGGGCTTTTGCCTCTGTATTGGAAAATAAATATCCCTCATATGCCCATGTGTTTTCTGAGTTTGATGTGGATGATTCATATCTGTATGATGCCTCTTTTATTGTTTTTGTGAGTAAAAATGAAATTTCTCTCAAAAAGTTTTATACACGTTCTCTAGAGAGAGGGAAAGAAATTTTACCTCTCATGCAAGGTTTACTGAGAGAGGACAGCGTGAGTGATTTGTTTATCTACCTTTCTATGATTGAGTCTGGATTTAAACCTAGGGCTGTCTCCCCTAAAAAAGCGGTGGGTTTATGGCAGTTTATGCCTGCAACGGCTAGACACTATAATCTCAAAGTGTGTAAAGGCAATGATGAGCGTTGTGACACCGTATCTGCCACTTCTGCGGCACTACGTTACCTCAATAAATTACATAAACAATTTGGAAAATGGTATTTAGCAGCGATGGCTTATAATTGTGGAGAAGGGCGTGTTGAAAAAGCCATTAAGAAAGCAGGGAGTGATGAATTGGCAATTTTAATTGATGAGGATGCCAAATATTTACCGAAAGAGACAAGAGCTTATATAAAAAAGATTTTACTTGTGGCTATGATAGGTGAAAATGCTGTCTATGACATAGAAACTGAGTTAAGTGATGAGAGTAAATGTGTGGAAGTAGAAGTAAACAATAAAGATTCTTTAGAAGATGTGGCTAGACTGATATCTATAGATAGTGAGACACTCAAAGCACTGAACATTGGTTTAGGATCTAAGGTTTTAGGAAAAGAAAAAACGTTTTATACCTTACGTATACCTATAGAAAAAATATTTAGCTTTTATTTGCGTTATAACATGCCAAGCCAGGAAGTAAAAGAGAAATCATATATGATTAACCATCGCGTATCTCTGGGAGAAAGCTTAGAAGTCTTAGTGCAAAAGTATGATACTTCTAAAGATGATATTAAGCGCGCCAACCATCTTGAAAATGACTTTTTAGTGCTTGATATGTTACTCATTATTCCTGTAAGTGAAAAAAGTTTTGAAAATCTATATCAATAACTGAGAATTTTATGCTAGAATAAAAATAATTTATATTTTTAAGTATTAAAATAGAATAACAGACAAGGGGAGAGGTCATATGTTGAAACAGAAGCTTATACGATTTTTTTTAACGGTTTTCCCTGTGCTTATTTTACTGGGATTTTCACTTTACTTTGCCTTGGATTCTTGGTCAAGTTACCAAACACTTTACCATAAACACGTCATTATAGATGCCCATACTCAGGAACTACTCACCACACATTTATGGACTCTTGGACTATATATACTGTTGTTTTTATTGAGTCTGTTCTCTTTACTATATATGTACAAACAACATCAAGAAGAGAAAAAAGCACACAAAGCTTTACTTGCAGCAGTGAAAAAAATCCATGCACTCTCTACGTATGCCAGTTCAGATTCCCAAAGTCTTTATGAAATGTTGGCAGCAGCAGATACACCTAAAGACATTTTTAATTACCTTTCTCACAGCTTTCAACTTTTACAAAGTAAATGCAAACAATCCAATGATGATGCTGCGTCTAAAACACAATTTTTGTCAACACTTTCACATGAAATACGTACACCACTTAATGGTATTATAGGTTTCTCTAAACTCTTAAGAGACATGGGAACCACAGTAGACCAAGAAGAATTCCTTACACTCATTGAAGGTTCATCACGGACGTTAATCTCTATTGTCAACGATGTTTTAGATTTGTCAAAAATGAATGCAGAGAAGATGCAAATAGAACAAATTCCATTTAATCTTTTTGAAACAGTTGAGTCTACTGTGGCTAGTTTTACTCAGCAAACAGATCAAAAAGATATTGAATTGGGCATTTACATTGACCCAACGTTAGCACACTATTTTGTGGGAGATGCCACAAAGTTATCTCAAGTGCTGACCAATCTTATTGCCAATGCAGTGAAGTTTACAGAGCCGTATGGAAAAATCAATATTTTACTAGAAAAAGTAAAAGAGACAGGCACAGTGAGTGAAATCAGGTTTTCAATCCAAGACAATGGTATTGGGCTCTCTCACGAACATATTAAAAATATCTTTAATGCCTTTTCTCAAGCGACACAAAGTACCAGTTCAAAGTATGGTGGTACAGGTTTAGGCTTAACCATTTCAAGTAAAATTATTGAATTGATGGGTGGTAGAATTGAAGTGCAGTCTGTTTTAGATGAAGGTACACAATTCTTTTTTACCCTGAAACTTGAAAAAGACAGTGAAAGTACTTTTGAACCTTATCCTAACTTTTCAAATAAAAAAGTAGGACTGGCTCTACCGGTGAGACACATTGACCGTCAATTAGAGAAAAATATTGAAAATTATTTACGTCATTTAGGTGCAGAAGTCTCTTACTATTATTATGATGATATTTTTAATAAAAAATCAAAGATTGACTTACCAGATATTATGATATTTGACCACCGTTATGCAAGACTTGAAGGGGAACTTGCTCAATGTTCTTCTTTAGATTGTTTGTGTGTTTTGTTGACCAATGGGGGACTTAGTATACATATTAACCCTAGGGAACATCACTTCTCTGATATTATTTATGCACCTATTACCTTACGTAAAACGGTACGTATTTTAAATAACATTGTTGTCAAAAAACAAGAAGTACTCTCTAAAGATGCATCTGATCAAGAAGAGGCGGTCACTGGGATACATGCACTTATTGCGGATGATAATTTGATTAATAGAAAATTGATTAATATTATTTTGCAAAAAGTAGGGCTCAAAGTCACCTTAACCTCTAATGGACAAGAAGTATTTGATGCCTATAAAAAAGGATCTTATGACATCATCTTTATGGATATACAAATGCCTATCATGGATGGGGTGCAAGCCACACACAAAATATTGGAATATGAAAGAGAAGAAAAATTACCTCATGTACCTATTGTTGCGCTTACTGCAAATGTTGCAGAAGGAAATAAGGAGCGTTTCATGGGTGAAGGTATGGATGATTATGCAACCAAACCACTTGAAATTGAGACACTCAAAAGTATTATCTCTAGACATTGTGGGATTGACTTAACAAGCGAAAATAAAGACAAATAACGAGATAATCTGCCCAAGATATGGTTGAAGTAAAGGGTCTTAAATGAGAATACATCATTTTATCGTTTTGAGTGTTTTGTTACTCTCTACAAGTCTGTTTACAGGATGTGCTTCAAAAGCCAAAGTGAAGAAAAAACCAACTGCAACCCAACACACTTCAGCTGCTAGACATAAAGCCACCATGCGTTCGTATAAGGTTTTAGGTAAACGATACCATCCAACCTATGTAGAAGTGGGGCAAGTGATGAAAGGTGTCTCTTCTTGGTATGGACCAAACTTCCACGGAAAGTACACGAGTAATGGGGAAATCTATAACATGCATGCCCGTACTGCAGCCCATAAAACTTGGCCTATGGATACCATGGTAAAAGTCTCAAACTTACAAAATGGAAAAAGCACCATTGTGCGTGTTAATGACAGGGGTCCTTTTGTAAGAGGGCGTATTATTGACTGTTCTTATACCGCAGGTAAAGAGATAGGGCTAGACAGAATGGGTATTGCAAAAGTTTCCATCCAAGTGCTTGGTTTTGCGGGTAAAATACAGACTGGTAAAAACATAAAACATGTGAGTAAAAGCACTACACCGACACGTGTACAACTTTCAAACTTTGGTGTACAGGTGGGAGCCTTTAGACGTAAAGAGGGTGCCCAGACCATTAAAGCACATTATACGGGATTGTATGATCGTTATAAACCTATTGTAAAGACTTTTCATGATGAGGGTGGTGCACCACTCTACAGAGTTTGGTTGATGGGCTTTGGTTCAGAACAAGAAGCACGTGACTTTAAAAATAGTCATGATTTAGCAGGTGCGTTCATCGTACGTAATTAATAGCCAAGAGAATAGAAAATAGGAAAAAAGATGATAGAAATAACAAGAGAAACAAAAGAGACACAAATTTCCGTAAAGTTAAACCTTTATGGTACGGGCCAAGCCAAGATTAACACAGGGATTGGCTTCTATGACCATATGTTAGAAGCTTTTACTAAACATGCACACATTGACATGGAAGTAGAATGTAAAGGTGACACACATATTGATGACCACCATTCTGTAGAAGATGTGGCTATTGTGATAGGACAAGCTTTGAAAAAAGCTATTTATCCAGTGCAAAGCATTGAACGTTTTGGTAATGCTACTGTGGTGATGGATGAAGCAAGTATCACTTGTGATATTGACTTGTCTAACCGTGGATTTCTTGTTTTTGAACTTCCAATTGGGGGCAAAGTAGGGGATTTTGATGTCGAACTTGTAGAAGAGTTTTTTAAAGCCTTTGCGTTTAACTTACCTTTAACACTACACCTCATTTATAACCGTGGAAAAAACAAACACCACATTATTGAAGGGGCTTTTAAAGCGTTAGCAGTAGCGTTAAGACGTGCAGTAACTGTCAATGAAAATGCAGGTATACCAAGTACCAAAGGTGTACTGTGAGCATCCAACTCATTGTTTTAGATGTGGATGGGAGCATGACGGATGGTCGCATTACATACACAGAAAATGGTGATGAAATCAAGTCATTTTCTGTCAAAGATGGTTTGGCCATTGCCTCATGGAGAAAACTTGGACGGCATGTGGCTATTATCACGGGACGCCAGTCAAGTATTGTGCGAAGACGTGCAAAAGAGTTAGGCATTGAACATTTTTATCAAGGTGTTGAGAAGAAAAAAGAAGTTTTAGAAGAGATACTTGAAAGCTTGGATTTAACCATGGAAAATGTCGCAGCCATTGGGGATGACTTAAATGATTTTAGCATGTTAAAAGCAGCCAAAAAGGCTTTTGTTCCTTTAGATGCTACATCATACCTAAATGCTGTTTCTCCCCTACGTTTAAGTAAAAAAGGTGGTGACGGGGCAGTACGAGAAATGATCGAAGTACTTATTGTGGAAGAAAGTTTAGAAGAAAAGTATTTGGACTTATGGCTCTAAGAATAGAACATCTACTGTTTATCACAAGTGTGGCCATTGGTATCGCTGCATTTACTGTGGTACTCAAAGAAGATAAAAAATCAAAACACTCTTTTACAAAAGAGTTGGTTTTTACCAACACTACTTTTACAGAAGTAGACACAAAAGTACAAATGGCACAAGCCTATACGACGTATGGTGTGCGTGATAATATGGTTTTACATGTTAAAAATCTAGAGTATAAGACAGACAAGATCAAGTCACTCGTGGCTAAAAAAGGAAAACTTAAAGGTGATATGGTTTACCTGACAGGAGATGTTGTCTTACATACAGATGATGGATACATCTATAAAACTGAAGCGGCAAACTATAATGAAAAAACAGAAATTTTAAATATTACTGCACCCTATGTAGCCACGCAAAATAAAAATGTGATTGAAGGGGATGCTTTAACCTATCATATCCCTAGTAACGAGACCAATAGTACTGGGATTGATGCGGTACTTTATACGATAGAAAAGTAAAGTATTGCTATAATACGGCTAGATATTAAAATTACAAAATGAGGTCAGACTTGAAATTTTTTCATATACTATTTTTCTTTTTATGTACACAAGTTATTTTGGCAGAAAAAGTGGAAATTGTTTCTGATACGATGCATACAGAAGGCCTTAAAAAAGAAGTACATTTTGTAGGCCATGCAAAAGTGAAAAAAGAGCAAGACTGGATTCATGCAGATACAATTATTGTATTTTTTAATGAAAACAATGAAACCAAAAAATATAAAGCCATTGGGAATGTTGACTTTGAGTTTAAAAGTGAAAAGGGACATTATAAAGGCAAAGCAGACAGAGTGGAGTACTTCCCACTTAAGTCGCTTTATATACTTACAGGAAAAGCAAACGTGGATGACTTACTAAACAAACGATCTGTTAAAGGTGATAAAATAACAGTAGATATGCTCTCTGGTGACAGTATTGTTGAGGGAAGCCAAAAAAAGCCTGTGAAGTTTATCTTTGAAATGAAGGATGAAAAATGAGTGCACGTATTGTTGAAGCAAACTTTATTAAGTCTGCGCAGAGCATAGCAGACTCTTTACCTGAAGACATGTCTGAAGTGGTCTTTTTAGGACGTTCGAATGTAGGAAAAAGTTCTACACTTAATGGTCTCACCCAAAGAAAAAACTTGGCAAAGTTTTCTGCAACACCGGGGAAAACGCAACTGATTAACTTCTTTGAAACACGCTATTTATACAATGAACAGAGTTATCCTGTACGTTTTGTAGATTTACCGGGTTTTGGGTATGCGAAGGTTTCTAAGTCTTTAAAAGAAGTTTGGCAAAAGAATTTGGTTGAGTTTATTAAACATCGTGTGTCTATTCGTCTTTTTATACATTTGCGTGATGCACGTCACCCACATGCCAAAATTGATGATGATGTAGAAGCATATATTACTGAGTTTATTCGTCCTGATCAAAAGTATTTGACAGTATTTACCAAAATAGACAAACTCAATCAAAAAGAACGTAACAAACTCAAACGTGAGTTCCCTGGTTCTATCACCATCTCCAATCTTAAAAAAGTAGGGTATGAACGTGTGCATAAACATGTATTACAGACGATTTTTGCTGTGGATGATGAACCCAAAAAAGAAGATTTAAAGAAAGAGGATTCAAATAAAGAAGAGAAAACTTCGTGATTGAATTGGTCAAAGCGACACTCTCTGACATCCCTGCTATGCAAGCGATGGTTACTGCTGAAGTGAAAGACGGTATCATATTGAACCGTAGTGAAGATGAAGTAGCCACAAATATACGCTCGTATGTCTTAGCAAAAGAAGCGGGTAGACTTGTGGGCTATACCGCTTTGCACATACACTCTTCACGATTGGCTGAAATTCGTAGTCTCATAGTTGATGAAGCGTATCGTGGAAAGAACATTGGTAAAAATATGGTGCAATTCACGCTTGAAGAGGCGAAAAATCTAGGGGTAAAAGAAGATGTTTTAGTCTTAACCTATTTGCCACAATTTTTTGAGAAACTGAATTTTATTGAGATAAACAAAGAGCTAATTCCTGAACATAAAATTTGGGCAGATTGTATTAAATGTATTCATTTTCCAGTGTGTAATGAAATAGCATTGGTTTATAAGTTGGCGTAAGTGCTAAAAATGATGATGGATGAAAATTAAGATGGTGAAAAGTTAAGATGGCAGAATCGGGAAGTAAAAAATTAAGTATCGTGGTATGGATAGGCATACTTCTCTTTGTAGTGTTCTATCCAATGCTTATTTCTATTTATGTCTTTTTACCCCTTTTCATTGCTGCAATGTCTTACCTCTTCATTCAAGGTTTAGAGCAGGGAAGATACTCTTATATCTTGGTATCCATGGTATATCTGATTAACTTAGAAGTAAACCTCTCTTTACCACTGTTTTTTACGCTCATCTCTGCGTTGATATTTTATGTGACTATTTACCCCTCTTTATTACATTTTAGGAAATGTAAACTCTGTAAAGCATTTATCTCTGTTTTGATTTTAGACCTCGCGTATTTGGGTGCACTTTTTGCTTATGACTTTATCTTTAATGTGAACAGTATCGAGTTAGATATGATTTTACTTTACTCATTGGTTGTAGATATGTTATTGGTGGTGTTGTTATGAGATATAAATTTATTATTTTAGTTTTTATCATGTTTTGGGCAGTGATGATTACACGTCTGTACCATGTAAGTGTCAAATCAAACTTCTATTATGAAGGTTTGGCCAAAGAAAATATGGAGAGAAAACACTTTGTTAAGCCTGTGCGTGGTGAGATTTTCGACAGGAATGGAAAATTACTTGCCATGAACCGTATTGGTTTTTCTCTCTCTATTGCGCCGCATTTAAAGTTAAAAGGGGAAGCTTTAGAAAAAGCAGTTTCTACACTTGTGGAAGCTTTTCCTGATCTTAATAAAACGGTCATGTTAAAAGTCTATAAAAAGGACTCTTCAGCGTATAACCACACCTATATAAAAGTCGTGGACTTTGTACAGTACTCAGGGATGATGGGTGAGTATCCTTCCCTCTCTTTGGAAAAAAACATTAAAATTGAAGCAGAGACAAAACGTTATTATCCTTATGGACGTTATGCTGCGCATATTGTAGGGTATATAGGAAGAGCCAATAAAAAAGAGACAGCGAAAGATGAAATTGTTGATGTTGTTGGGAAAGTGGGAAAAACAGGACTTGAGCGCTACTACAATAAGGAACTCCAAGGTGAGTTAGGTTACGTCATCGATAAGGTAACAGCTACAAATAAAGCAGTATCTGTCATAGAAAATGTAAAACCTAAAGACGATAAAAGTATTGTGGTGAATATTGACATTGATTTGCAAAAGATGATACATGATCGTTTTCATGACGCAACAGAAAAAACAACAGGTGTGGCAGTGGTGATGCGTACCAATGGTGAAATACTTTCGGCAGTCTCTTACCCTGCTTACGATCCTAACCTTTTTGTTGGGGGGATTTCTACAAAGGATTGGAAAGCGTTACAAGCAGACTTAAACCACCCTTTTACCAATAAAATCATTCATGGAACTTATCCCCCTGGTTCAGGCATAAAAATGGCAATGGCCATGGCATTTGAAAAAGAGAAGCCAGGTATTTTAGATTCTGCAGAGCATTGTAGTGGCTATATGACTATTGGAAAAAGTTCACATAGATTTAGATGTTGGAAGCACTCGGGCCATGGTAAGGTACCTGTAAGAAAAGCAATCATGCAATCTTGTGATGTTTTCTTCTATAAAAAATCTTTACAAGTGGGTATTGATGCGATGTCAAAACATTTAAAATCTTTTGGATTGGGTGTCAAAACAGGTATAGATTTACCACGGGAATACTCAGGTGTCATGCCAAACAAAGCATGGAAAAGAAAAAGATTTAATAAGCCATGGTATTTGGGTGAAACTGTCATTGCAGCTATTGGTCAAGGATATGACCTCTCTACCCCTTTACAAATTGCACGGTATACTGCACTGATGGCTACAGGTAACCTTGTCACTCCCAAAGTTGCTCAACTACTAGATGGCAAGCGAAATGAGAATGAAATTAAGCCGCATAAATTTGATAAATACATTCATGAGATCCGAAAAGGAATGCATGATGTATGTAATGTCCCTGGTGGTACTGCCTATAGGGTTTTACATGATATGCCTATTGTGGTTGCAGGTAAAACTGGAACTTCTCAAGTAACTTCTATCCCTCAATCAACCAAAAAACGTTTGAAAGAATCTGAATTAGCATATTTCCACCGTTCACATGCTTGGATTACGACCTATGCACCGTATAAAGATCCAAAGTTTGTTGTAACCGTGCTTGTAGAACATGGAGGACATGGAGGAAGTACTTCTGCACCTATCGTGAAAGATATTTATAATTGGCTGCATGACAAAGGGTATTTTGATGAAAACAGGACTGATGTACTGGTAAATAAAGATGTGGGTAGTTATTATGATCCTATATTAAATGCTGGCGTAACTAAGAAGACAGAGAAGACCATTAAGATTGACAAAGAGGTCATAAGAAGAAATAAAGCCATCCGTAAGAAAGTCAATGCCGGAACCGTTGAGGATCTCTTCTAAGGAAGAACAGGCTTTTTGTACTGAGGCCAAACTGATTCTCGCTCCCATCGTCTCGATGGGAGTGTGTATATCCCAATGAGAGTTATCAAATCAATTTTCTAGCATGTGATACTTTGTCTATACATTCCCATCGGGGACGAATGGGAACGAGGGAATTATCGTAACTGCGTTAAATTTTATTTGCTATGACATCTGTTGTATCGTATTGTGTAAAAAGAGTCCTAAGATTATCATTAATGAAATCCCTGCAGATCTGTTATAGAGTTTGTTTGCAGTGATAAAGACTAGTAGTAGGGTGGCTACAAGCATTGTTGCGATGTCAAAGATATATGCTGAGGCATTGACGTTCAGTGGGCCTGTAAGTGCTGCTGCGCCAAGCACGACAGTTGTGTTTGCCATGTTTGAACCAATAATGTTTCCTATGGCCATGTCTACTTTACCTTTGAGCGCTGCAGAGACACTGACCACAAGTTCTGGTAGTGAGGTTCCTAAAGAGATCATAATAATCCCAATAACCCACTCAGAGATACCAAAACTTTTTGCTATCTCTGAAGCACTCTCTACTGTAAAATGTGCCCCTATAACCACAAGGATAAATCCTGTAAAAAGTACAGGCACTACCTTTGACCAAGAGAAGTCTTCTTCTTCCATAGCTTCTAAATCCTCTAAATCATCTTTAGGTATACCTTTGGCATCTTGCAGTAAAAAAAGTAAGTATGCTCCCATAAGTAGGAGTAAAAGGACAGCGTCAAAACGTGATATGACACCATCGAGTATCATTAAAAGAAAGACCATTACTGGGACCAATGCCCAAGTACTGTCTTTTGCAAAGAAGTCTCTGTTGGGGTTTATTTTTTTGGCTATGAGAAAAACGGTTGCTAAGACAAGGGTAATGTTAAGTATGTTTGAACCAATGACATTGGCAACGGCAATGTCAGGTTTACCGCTGTATGAAGCGGCAATACTTGCCGCCATTTCAGGCAATGATGTACCCAGGGCAATAAGTGTAGCCCCAATGATAAACTCAGGTATACCAAACTTTAAAGCAATACGCTCACTTTGATTAATAATGAGGTCTGCACCCCAAATCAGTACACCCATGGCAATAACAAATATTACAAAATCCAAATTAATTCTCCTAACTTTCTGTAGTGGTTCTTACAATTAAACTTTTTGGTAAAGCAAACATTTGTATGAGTGCTTCTTCTCTTTCTCTCATCTCACCTTCATCCTCTTCATGGTCAAAGCCAAGTAGGTGAAGCATGCCGTGTATAAACAGCAGTGACAATTCATCTTGTTCTGTATGACCCAAGGACTTCGCTTTCTCTTTGACAAAAGAGGCAGAAATGACAATGGAGCCTAAAGGCATGTCATAGATGCTTTGTTCGGTAAAAGGAGTCTCTAGTGGGAAAGAGAGTACATCTGTGCTAGTCTCTGTTCCTCTGTGCTCTTTGTTGAGGGCAGACATAGATTTATCATCTATAATGATGAGTTCCACTTCTCTGTTGGAGAGTGTTTCTGCTATCTTTTCTAAGGGAAGAAGGTTGATGTCCAAGTCTGTTTGATTATCTAAATCTATCATGCATGAAGTTTACCCAAATATTGGTAAAATGGCAGTAAATTAACTAAAAGGTTTCAGATGTCAAAATCTTGTGTATGTATCATATCTGGTGGGATGGACTCCGCGTTAGCAGCAAAAATGGCAGAAGTAGAAGGCTATGAAATCATTGCCCTACATTTTAACTATGGACAAAGAACACAGCAAAAAGAGTTGAAATGTTTTCGTAAAATTGCAGACTCAGTTAAAGCCATAGAATCCTATGAAATTGACATACCCTTTTTTGAACAGTTGGGTGCTTCTGCATTAACCGATAAGACTATTGACATACCTACGGGTGGCGTAGAAGAGGGTGTACCTGTTACTTATGTGCCTTTTAGAAATGGTATTTTCCTTTCTATCGCTGCAGCAGTAGCAGAGAAACATGGCGCAGAAGCATTGTTCATTGGAGTGGTTGAAGAAGACAGTTCCGGTTACCCCGATTGTAGAGATGCCTACATTCGAAAAATGCAAGAGGCAATCAACCTTGGTACGAAAGATGAAACACACCTAGAGATAAAAATGCCACTGGTAGCCCTTAAAAAGAGTGAAATAGTACAAAAATCTTTGGCATTGTCTGTGCCATTGGAGAGTACGTGGTCTTGTTATAAAGAAGAAGAGTTAGCTTGTGGGGTTTGTGATTCGTGTAGGTTACGCTTAAATGGGTTTAAAGAGGCAGGGGTCAAAGACCCTATCCCTTATATTTAGCATTATAAAGAGGCAAAACCTTTGATGATAAAGTCAAATTCATAACGGTGTGTTGGGTACTTAGCAAGTCCCTCAGACATAAATTGTGAGTTTGTGATTTGTCTGTCCCATAGTCTATAAGTCAGTTTTTTAAACCATGCTTTTTTCTCAGGTGTGTCTAGCTCTATTTTATTGTAATTGATATCATGTTGAATCCCTGAAGCAACTGAACGCATATCATTAGAATAGAGTGCATTTTTACGCTCAGTTGGTGGTACGTAAGTGCTTGTTGTAGATGGTGAAAGTAAGTCACTTGAACTTGTACATCCACTAAAGCCTAAGATTGCGATACTTGTAAGTATTAACGTGGTTTTTCTTGACATAGTTTTCCCTTAAATTGTTCTTGATTCTTATTGTAGCCAAATGAGATAAAAATGTGTATAAATATTTGATATACTTTCTTATAATTAAATCTAGTACCTCTAGCGATATTAGGGGGGGGATTACAGTGAATAGATATGTGTAAGAGTATGCTATACTTTTAGAAAAATTTAAAGGGCATACGCGTATGAACATTTCTGCAAAATCTCCACAAGCCAAAGAAGCCAAAATATTGGTAGAAGGACTGCAAAGCTATTTTGTTGTTAAACTGAATCACTTGGCTCAAAAGTTTGGAGAAAATAAACCTTGTGAAGCGGTAACCTGGGGACGTGACGAAGGTAGACATGGGGGTGGTGTACGTTATGAAGCCAGAGATGAAGTTTTGTTTGACCGAGGCTCCGTGAATGTTTCTCAAGTACATTATGATGATGACGAAACAAAAAAACTCGCTTCTGCCACAGCAGTATCTACCATCATCCATCCTCAAAATCCTCATGCGCCTTCTATGCATATGCACATTTCATGGACACAAATGCGTGATGGCAAAGGGTATTGGCGTGTGATGGCAGACTTAAATCCTTCTTTACTTTCAGAATCAGAAAAAGATAAAGAGATGTTCTCTGCAATGTTGAAAAATGTCACAGGTAAACATTATGAAGAGGGTAAGGCACAGGGAGATCGTTACTTTAACATTCCTGTACTCTCACGTACACGTGGGGTCAGTCACTACTATTTGGAAAATTATAATTCAGGTGACTTTGAAGTAGACAAAGCCTTTGCACAAAAAGTAGGGGAAGCAGTGATTGACTGTTATTGTGACATTGTTGCTTCAAAGTTAGATGCCTACCCTAGCTACAGTCAAGAAGACAAAGAAGAGCAGTTGGCTTACCATACACTCTACCTTTTCCAAGTTTTAACTTTAGACAGAGGAACCACTTCAGGTCTTTTGGTACATGACCAAAATGATGTGGGGATCATGGGGTCTATTCCTTCTCATGTCAACAGAGAGCTTTTGGCAAGCTGGGTTGAAAAGATGCCAACACCGCAAGAGAAGTTGGTACTTTCTTTGCTTGAAGCACTGCCAAATGTTTTACCAACACCGGTAGATGAAAAGACAAAAAAGGCTTTGGCTCAGGCAGTACGGACTCACTACAAAAAATACCCAGAAGCTTTAAGTATGCAAGCTTCTGGTAACTCTGTCCCACCTACAGTTAAGAATCACGCCTAAGATTAAAGGGTAAATTTACCCTCTACACGGTTCTTTTTTACTTTTTCATAACTGGCTATTACACCATTCATAGAGATGAAGACACCTTCTTTCTCTACGTTTTGTAAGTAGCCATAGGCAGAAGCAAGGTTTGCAGTGGATTCGACAGGGTCTATGCTATAGGGTACCATTGCACCTGTAAGAAGAATGGTTTTTTCAAGTTCTGCCTCTGCCAAGTATTCAGCAGTGACATCCATCGTGTCTGTACCATGTATAACAATAATATGATGGTAATCACTTTGGTTAATGGTTCCTAAAAGTTCTAGTCTGTCATGGTTAGTCATATCTAAACTGTCTTTGTCAATGATTTTAAGTATGTTAAA
This sequence comes from Sulfurovum sp., assembly GCA_013139765.1. Taxonomy (GTDB): domain Bacteria; phylum Campylobacterota; class Campylobacteria; order Campylobacterales; family Sulfurovaceae; genus Sulfurovum. The sequence goes on along the minus strand of WTAE01000011.1, from coordinate 2,171 downwards.
TTCACAACGCCATTTCTTGGCTATATCTTCTAAGAGTTGGTTCTCTTTAGGTATTTCTAGTTTACCGTTTATGGGGTTATAGACTTTAGAAAAAGTGCCACCGGTACTAATAATTAATATTTTTTTCATATTTGTCACTCCTCGTCGTGTATTTTACCTCAATGATGATAAAATGATTCAATTTAATTCTCTGATTCAGAGGGTTCCACTATTTAGGAGATTGTTCAATGGTAATGAAGGGTAAAAAAGGTGTCATCTTAGGCATCGCTAACAAAAAGTCTATTGCATACGGTATTGCAAAAGCATGTCAAGAGCAGGGTGCTGAGATAGCCATCACATTTTTAAATGAACGTTTTGAGAAAAAACTTGCACCTGTAGCTGAAGAGTTAGAGTGTGGTGCAAAGTTTTACCCTTGTGATGTCTCTAAACCTGAAGAGATAAAAGCACTCAAAGAATCTTTAGAAAAAGACATGGGGCAGATAGATTTCATCGTGCACTCTATTGCTTTTGCACCAAAAGAAGGTCTTTCTGGCCGTTTTTACGACATTAGCAAAGAAGCTTTTGATGTGGCTATGGATATTTCGGTTTATTCACTTATTGAAATCGTACGTGAGTTAAAACCAATTCTCTCAACCTCTTCTTCTGTCTTAACACTCTCTTATTATGGTGGAGTGAAGTACATTCCTAACTATAACCTTATGGGTGTGGCCAAGGCAGCACTTGAAATGACAACCAAATACTTAGCAGAAGACCTTGGTAAAGATGGCATCAGAGTGAATGCTATTTCTGCTGGGCCTATCAAAACATTGGCAGCAGCTGGGATTGGTGACTTTGGCTTTATGTTGAAGTGGAACAAAGCACACTCTCCACTTAAAGAGAATGTGAGCATCACGCAAGTAGGTAACTCAGGTATGTACTTGCTTTCAGACCTCTCTTCAGGGGTGACAGGTGAAATTCATTATGTAGACTCAGGATATAACATTATGGGTATGCCCGCTGTTGAGTTTGATGATGCTGGTAAACCTAAAATTGCTTGGAATGGTGAAAAATAGGTGCAAGATTCTACTAAAGTAGATTCAAAAGAATACCTAGCTAAAAAAGCTTTTTTCGATAAGGTACTTACTATTTACGGACGTAATGCCGTCATGGAAGCACTGGAAGATAAGCGTGTAAGTATTCACAAACTGCATCTCTCTAAGTCTAACAAAGATGCTTCTGTGCTTGAGACGATGAAAGAGATCGCAAAAAAGAGAGACATAGAAGTCAAGTACCATGACAAACAAGCGCTTTCACGCATTTCTAAAAATGCAAAACAAGACCAAGGGGTAGCACTTGATCTTGTCTTAGAACATTTTGGTGATGAAGAGACATTTAAATCCCAACATAAATCTTACCGAATCATCGCCCTAGATGGCGTAACAAATCCTCAAAACCTAGGTATGATTATTCGTTCTTGTGCTGCTGGAAATGTGGATGCTGTCTTGTTACCCACAAAAGGTGCTGCACAGATAAGCCCTTTGGTTATTAAGGCATCTGTGGGGACACTTTTTAAAATGCCCATCATTAAAACCTCTAACTTAAAAGAGAGTTTGGCTTCATTTAAAAAAGAGGGTGCAGAAGTGTTTACCCTCTCTTCACATGCCAAAGCTTCTTATAAAGAACAAAACTATACTTCTAAAACCATTTTTGTTTTAGGTAATGAGAGTGAAGGGGTAAGCAAGGCAGTGGAGAGTGTTTGCAATAAAAGCATTGCCATACCCATGCAAAGAGGTGTAGAGTCTCTTAATGTTGCTGTAACAGCTTCTTTACTTGCATTTTTATAGATTATTAGTTACTTCATAAAGACTATGATAGTCAAATCCTTTGGAGGTACGTTTACTCTCGTAGAGTATGATCTGTGGCAAGATAATGCCTAATTGTTTCTCTTTATACTTTTTCATTTTTTCTTTGTAGGCTTTGTAGTTGTGTATCTTTTCAATGCGGCAGAGGGTGATATGCGGTTTGAAATGATAGAGCTCAAAGCCTGCTGTTTTAAACTCTCTGGCTTTTTCATAGAGTACTTTTTGTTCTACTTTCGCAAATAAGATACGAGGTGGTTTGCCAAAGTATCCCAGTTCGGCTATCTTTACTTCACTCTCTAGGTTTGTCAGTGCTGACATCTTCTCTTTTGT
>WTAE01000169.1 GCA_013139765.1 Sulfurovum sp. | reverse complement strand
TCAAAAAGTGATTTAGTTACAGGTACAATCGTTAAGATTGATGAGAAAGACAATTTAGTAGTTGTAGATATCGGTGGTGGTAGAGATGCTAACCTTGAGCTTACAGAGATTACAGATGAAGATGGTAAAGTACTTTTTGCAGTCAATGATCCAATTAACGTTGTAACTATGGGTAGAGGTCGTATTTCTTATAAAGCGGCACTTGCACGTGTGGCATTAAACGAGTTTATTGCTGAGTATGACGAAGAGCAAGAGTACATCATCGAATGTGTTGTAACTAAGAAAAACAAAGGCGGATACGTTGTAGAAGTAGACGGTTTAGAATTCTTTATGCCTCGTACACTTTCTTACCTTTCTTCTAAGCCAGGCGTAGATGCTATTGGTAAAAAAGTTAAAGCTGTTATCGTTAAAGTTGATAAAGAAAAAGGAAGCGTTGTTGTTTCTAGAAAAGAACTTATCGAAAGAGATAAAGCTAAAACTGACGAAATTGTTGCAGGACTTCTTGAAAACAAAGACCCAGTTATTGGAACAATCAAAAAGATTACTTCTTATGGTATGTTTGTTGATGTTGGTGGTATGGACGGACTTGTTCACTACTCACAAATCTCTCATAAAGGGCCTGTAAACCCTTCTAAATATTTTGCTGAAGGTGATGAAGTTAACGTTATCGCTCTTGAGTACGATAAAAAGAAAAGACACCTTTCACTTTCTATTAAAGATGCTAACCCTGATCCTTGGGCTGACATTGATGCAATCATCGGTGTAGGTGACACAGTTACTGCAACTGTTTCTAACATTGAACCTTATGGGGTATTTGTTGATCTTGGTGAAGACCTTGAAGCATTCCTTCACGTGTCTGAAATTTCTTGGGACAAGAATGTTAAACACCCTAAAGATTACTTAGAAAACAACTCTGACATCAATGTTGAAGTGATTGAAATTGATAAAGAGGGTAGAAGACTTAGAGTAAGTCTTAAAAACCTTCTTCCTAAACCAATGGATGCATTTACATCTGCAAACAAAGTTGGAGATGTTGTAACTGGTACAGTAACATCAATCACTGATTTTGGTGCCTTTGTTAAAGTAGGTGTAATTGAAGGTCTTTTACATAACCAAGAAATCTCTTGGGACAAAAGTAAAAATGCAAAATCAGAGCTTAAAGCTGGTGATGAAGTAGAAGTTAAAATTATCAAGATCGACAGAGATGCTGGTAAGATTTCACTTTCTAAAAAAGCACTTGAAGCATCTCCTGTTAAAGCATTTGCTGAAAACAACAAAAATGGTGCGATCGTTACTGGTATAGTGAAAGACAAAAAAGACTTCGGTGTATTTATTTCACTTGAAGAAAATGTTGATGCACTTATCAGAACAGAAGATCTTTACCCAATGAAATTTGACGAGATTGAAAAAGGTCAAGAAATCAAAGGTGTAATTTCATTCCTTGATGCAAACACTGATAGAATCAGAGTTTCTGTTAAGAAACTTGAGCGTCAAGAAGAGAGAGAAGCTATGGAGCAACTCAATCTAGATCAAGACGATAGCATGACTCTTGGTGATGCTTTTGGTGACTTCAAAAAATAGTCACGTTCCACCCAATAACAAACCCTTTGCGGTTTGTTATTTTTAAACAGAAGGCTCATACGAGCAGTCGTATGTTTCCCTCCTAAAAACTTTTTAACCTATATAAAGGACTGAAATGTCAAAAAAAACAATTGTAGTATGTGATCATATTCATCAAGATGGATTAGATATTCTTGCAAATGACAGTGAAATTAACCTTATTAATGCAGCTGATGAACCAAAAGATAAATTGGTTTCTGAAATTATCCCTTTAGCTGATGTAGCAATTACCCGTTCTTCTACTGATGTTGATGATGCTTTTCTCGCTTCTGCTAAAAACATCACAGCAGTTGTACGTGCGGGTGTGGGTGTTGATAATGTAGACATTCCTGGTTCTTCAAAACAAGGTATTGTTATTATGAACGTACCTACAGCAAACACGATTGCTGCGGTTGAACTTACCATGACACACATGCTTTCATGTGTAAGAACTTTCCCTTATGCACATAACAACTTGAAACTTGACCGTGTGTGGAGAAGACAAGACTGGTATGGTACGGAGCTTAAAGATAAAAAATTAGGCATCATCGGTTTTGGTAACATCGGTTCACGTGTAGGAAGTAGAGCTAAAGCATTTGAAATGGATGTTTTGGCGTATGACCCTTATGTTGACGCTTCTAAAGCCACAGACTTAGATGTAAAATATACAAAAGATTTTGAAGACATTTTGGCTTGTGATATTATCACAATTCACACACCGAAAAATGCTGAGACCATTGGTATTATTGGTAAAGATGAAATTGCTAAAATGAAAGATGGTGTGATTCTTATTAACTGTGCGAGAGGTGGTCTTTTTGATGAAGATGCACTGCTTGAAGGGCTTACCTCTAAGAAAATCGGATTTGCAGGGATTGATGTATTTAACAAAGAGCCAGCAACGGATCACCCACTGCTTGATCTTGACAATGTTACGGTGACACCTCACCTTGGTGCAAATACCAAAGAGTCACAAAAGAACATTGCCATTCAAGCGGCTGAAAATGCAATTGCAGCGGCAAAAGGTATTTCATACCCTAATGCATTAAACTTGCCAATTAAAGAGAATGAATTACCTGATTTTGTAAGACCATACTTAGAGCTTATCCAAAGAATTGGACACCTCTCAGCGCAAATCACAAAATCAGCAGTGAAGTCTATTAAAGTGATGGCTTCTGGTCCTGTTTCTGAGCACTTAGCGTCTATGAGTACGTTTGCAACGGTGGGTGTACTTACTGAGTCTTTAGGTGATCAAGTAAACTACGTTAATGCTGAGTTTGTGGCAGAAGAACGTGGCATAGAAATAAGCTCTGAAGTGAAACCAAACAACTCTGGTTTTACCAATAAAGTAGCTATTAAATTGACTACCGCTGATGGTACTATCTCTATCGCTGGTACAGTATTTGACGATACTGTACAGCGTATTATTGAAATTGATGACTATGATTTAGATGTGGAACCAAAAGGTACCATGATCTTCTTCCGTAACACAGACACTCCAGGTGTCATTGGTAACGTAGGACAGATTATGGCTGAAAATGGTTTGAATATTTCTGACTTTAGACTAGGACGTGACTCTAAACAACAAGCTCTGGCTGTTGTAAGAATTGATGGTCAAGTAAGCAAAGAAGTGATTGAAGCACTTCAAGCGTTAGATGCGTGTATCTCTGTAAGTCACGCAACACTTTAATTTCCTACCTTTACTTCTTCTCGCCTTGAATACTTTGAGGGTATTTAAGGTCTGATGCGCGTAGTTCTTCATTCTTTTTGATTATACAAAGCTGTTTTAATGATTAAAACAGCTTATACTAGTTAAAATTTTTTAACATAGTGGTATGATCATTATGAAATGGAGTAACAATGCTATTTAAACAATCCCTTATTTTATTTTTATTAAATCTCTCTCTTTTCGCTGGCATTGAAAATTTAAAACTTGATACTGCACTTCGTATGTTGAAAGAAAACAACCTTGAATTAAAAATTTCTCGATTTAATGAACAGATGAAAGCCTATGATGTCAAATCTGTTGAGGGGCAAAATTATGGTAAATTAGATGTCACAGTCTCGGGTATGCGCTCTAATGATGCAGGTAATGTATTTGGTTTTAAACTACAAAGTAGGGAAGCAACATTTGGTGATTTTGGTGTTTCAGAGTTTAATCCTCAAAATCCAAATATTTTAGCGGTACAACCACAGGAATTAAATTATCCTGATGCACGTAGCCATTATCTGACTAAAATATCGTATATGATTCCTCTCTATACAGGTGGGAAACTTGCAGAATATGAGAAGATTACTCAAGCCATGCAAGCCATGAGCCAATACGATACGCAAAAGTTATTGAATGAGAAAATTTTCCAAACTAAAAAATCTTTTTATGATATTTCCCTCATTGAAAACTATATTTATAACCTTTCAAAGATTAGTAAAAACATTAGACAATTAGAAGATATTATCTCACATATGAAAACAGAGGGTTATGCCCAAGAGATTGATCAGTTAGAAGTTCAAGCGAGGCTTTCAGAAGTACGAAGTATGTATAACCAAGCACAATTAAATCGAGATTTATCGTACCAGTTTCTCTCTTTTTTACTTAACACTGAAGTAAAGTCTATTCAAAAAATAAGCCATATGGCTGTCATGCCTAAGGTTAATATGCATGAAGTTGAAAATAATAATATTGATATTCAAAAAGCAAAACTTGGACTTAAGATGACGCAAATGGCAGTAGATGTCGAAGAGACTAATTATTTGCCAACTGTAGGTGCCTTTGGTGAGTATGGGTCTGCAGATAACTCTCTTTGGGATGAATTTACTGATAAAGATTTTTATACGGTGGGTGTAGCGGTGAAATGGAATATTTTTAATGGAGGTATAGATGATTCTAACCTTGAAAAGGCAAAAGTGAATTACTTAAAAGTGCAAGATCAAGTTTTACTTGCTAAATCGGGCATTGCACTTCAAGTAAAAAAACTTCTTACCGAAGTTTTGAGTAAAGATGCAGATATTAAAAGTTATACAAAGCAAATGCTCTTTGCTAAAAAAGTGTATGAAAATTACAGATCACGTTATAAAGAGGGTATAGTTTCAATTACAGATGTACTGATGAAACAGTCTAAGCAGTTGGAAATACTCTTGAAACTTTTAAGCGTAAAAAATGAGAGAAATACAAAGATATTTGAATTAAATAGTATTTTAAATACAGGGAAAAAAATATGAAAACACTACTGACATTTATGGGAATACTACTCTTCAGTACATCCAGTTTTGCTATAGAAATAGAATTGGGTGCTACCGTAATTTCTGATAATCAAAAAATGCTTACCAGTCGTTATATGGGATATGTGAAAAAGATGCTTGTAAGTGAGGGTGATCTTGTTCAAAAGGGTGACTTGATTTATGAAATTGATTCTAAAGATATCGAGTCAGCGGAACGTCAAGTAGATCTTTCTATTTCCCAAGCAAGACTTTCTTTACAGATGAATAAAAATCAATATGGCAATGTTTTAGTCAACGTAGCACGTCACGCAAGACTTTATAAAAAGAAGATGGTTTCAAAATATGAATTTGAACAGTTACAGCTTGCCGCAAAAAACCTTGAAGACATGGTGAAAATAGCAGAACAACAGGTGGATCAAGCCTTAGCTAAAAAGGATGAAGTGTTAAATCAGTATAAGTACCTGAAGATTGTTGCGCCCAATGATGGGGTGATTGTTGAGAAGAGACTCAATGAAGGGGAGATGGCAATACCTGGTATGCCCGTTGTGGTCCTTACTGATTTAAGTAAGCTCAAGATTGTTGCTGAGATTTCAGAGACACAACTTAAATACATTAATATTGGGAAAGAGGTGGGAATAAAAATTCCTTCTATTGGCCTTAATACGATAGGGAAGATTACAGCGATTATTCCAAACTCCAATCCCATAACACATAAGTTTAAAATCATCATACACTTCAATTATGAGAGTAGTTCAACGTATCCTGGAATGTATGCAAAAATCACGATTAGGTAAATGTGTATGGAAAATAAAAACGTGACTCCAAAAAAAGAATATGAAGTGATTAATATTGCCGGTAGACTTGCAAAAGGATTTTTAAAAAACCCACTGACTGCAGTATTAGGCATATTTTTACTTATTATGGGTTATATGGCACTTAGTATTATGCCAAGAGAAGAGGACCCCCAGATTGCAATTTCTGGTGGTTCCATTATTGTGGCAATGCCTGGTGCTACGCCCAAAGAGATAGAAAATATTATCGTTAAACCTTTGGAAAGAAAACTGAGAGAAGTACAGGGAATTGAGCATATCTATGGCATGGCGATGGACAATGTTGGTATTGTGAATGTGATGTACTATATTGGTGAAAATAGAGAAGAATCTAACCTTAAGCTTTATGATAAGGTGATGCAAAATATGGATACTATGCCTCAAGGGGTGATGCAACCTTTGATTAAACCATTTGATATTGATATTGATATCCCTATTATAACTGTTGCCTTCTATCCTAAGGGAGATAATGATGTGGGTGATGTGGCACTTTTTGAAATGGTACGAAATGTACAGCACAATGTTAATGCGGTGGATAATGTTGCAAAAACAACACTCAAGGGTGCGCGTAAGGCTCAGTTTAATATTGAGGTAGATATGGGAAAGCTTTCGGCTTATCATCTTTCACTAGGGCAAATCATGCAGGCTGTACAATCTGTTGCTGCGGATGTTCCTGATGTAAAAGGACATACAAGAGAAGGGGAATTGGTTGTTTTTGGCATAAAAAATGCTATTGAAGATGTAGCTGATGTAGGGGATGTCATGGTCGCTCAATATATGGGTTCACCTATATATTTACGTGATGTTGCAAGGGTAACAGAAGGTATAGATATACAAAATTTTCAAACAGCAGAAATTATTTTGAAATCTGAAGAAAATGATTCACTTGGTGAATCAAAGAATCAAATTACGCTAACTATTTCAAAGTTAGCTGGAACAAATGCAGTATTTGTTGCAGAAGAGGTACTAGAAGTTTTGGAAAGTTATCAGAAAAGATTTGATGATTTAGGTATTGGGTACTTGATTACGAGAAATTATGGAGAACGTGCCAACGAAGCAGTAAATGAACTTATGCACCACTTGGTTATTACCATACTTATTATCGCACTGATGCTTGTGTTTGCATTGGGATGGAGGGAGTCTCTTATCGTAACCTTTTCTGTTCCTGCTATTTTGGCAGTGACTCTTTTTACTGCTTGGATGACAGGACAGACGATGAACAGGATAACACTTTTTGCTCTCTTACTTTCTTTGGGGCTCTTGGTCGATGCAGCTATTATTGTCATAGAAAATATACACAGGCATTTACATGCGCATGACTCAGATGACAAAGAGATGGAAGAGTTACTGATAGAAGCAACGGATGAAATAGGGGCACCAACAAACATCGCGACATTGGCTATTATTTTGACCATGGTCCCTATGGCATTTGTGGGAGGAATGATGGGTTCTTTTATGAAACCTATCCCGTATAATGTACCAGTTGCGCTTATTGTATCCCTTTTTGTTGCTTATATATTTACACCCTATTTGAGTTTGAAACTTTTGAAAAAGCCAAAACATAAAGAGAAAGATGATAACGTGATAAGCAAAGAAGAGTTAAAATAATGAAAAATTTTGAAAATTATATTTATACTATATTGGAGAGTAAAAAGAAGAAAAAACTGGTGATGTTTTTAACTGCAGCAGCTTTTTTCCTTTCGCTTTTAATGTTTCCTACAAAAATGGTACTTGCAAAAATGTTACCAGGGAAAAGTGCAAACACTTTTTCTATTTATGTAGATGCGCCTGCTGGGTCTTCTATAAAAGAGACAAAAAAACTTTCTACCTGTGTCATAGATATCTTGAAAGAAGAGTCTGAAATACAAAATATAAATCTTTTTCTAGCTCAGGGTATCCCCCTTGATTATGCAGGGCTTGTTAAAGGTGCGGCTATGAAACGTACACAAAATGTCTCAGAGATTTCTATTAATCTGAGTGATAAACACTTACGTGATGAACCCTCTTACTTGATGGTACAACGTTTAAGACCTCTCATACAGAAAGCATGTGTTCCCATTGTTAGAGGGAGTAATATTAAATTCATCGAGCAACCTTCTGGTCCACCTACACTCGCATCAATCGTGGTAGAAATTCGTGGTGATAATTTATCAAAGATACGATCTTTAGCTGTAGATGTAGTAGATTCACTTTCCAATACGGAAGGCTTGGTCGATATAGACATTATGGCAGATAATAATTTTGAAAAATTTGAATTAATTCCTGATAAAGAGAAAATTTCGAGATCTGGGTTAAGTGTAAAACAGGTGAATGAGATTTTATACCTTGCATTTGAAGGTATGGTTATTGCACATAAAAATTCTAAAAATTCACCTGACCAGATTAATATGTTTTTAATTTTGGATAAAGAGAGTGAAACATTGTTTTCTAAAAGTGTAGATTCCTTACAGTCTAAACTCTCCGCATTAAACCTTATGAATAAGAGAGGGATGTTGGTACCTTTGTCTGAAGTAGTTACTATTAAAAAAGTGATGTCAAACCATATGATTATGCATAAAGACTTGGCACGTATGGTGAATGTCATTGCGGAGACAGATATGGTCTCACAAGTGTATCCATTATTGGAGGCACGTGATCGTTTACTTGAAAAGTTTGAAAAGGACTATATTATCACCAAAGCGGGTTTTTCAACCTATATGTTTGACTTTACTTTAGAAGAAAGAAAAACAGGAGAAAAGTTCCTTATACGTTGGGATGGTGAAATGAAGGTGACACTAGATACCTTTAGAGATCTAGGGGCTGCATTTATCGCTGCATTGGTGCTTATTTTCCTATTGCTTGTGATTTACTATAAAAGTTTTATGATCTCAGGCATCGTACTTTTAGGTTCTTTTCTTTCTCTTATTGGGGTGATTGTAGGACATTGGGTAGCCAATTGGTTTACTACGGAGACCTTCTTCCTCACAGCCACATCGCTGATAGGATTTATTGCACTGATTGGTATCTCCTCACGTAACTCTTTATTGCTTATTGATTTTGCGAAGTCGCTTATGGAGTCTGAGGGGATGCAAAAGCGTAGAGCCATAGCAGTAGCAGCTGCGACAAGGTCTAAGCCTATACTCTTGACTGCCGTAGCGATTATATTGGGTTCTGCTTTATTGGCTGGGGATCCCGTATTTGGGGGACTTGGAGTTGCGCTTATATCGGGTACGATAGCGGCTGTTTTTGTTTCTTTACTGTTTGTTCCTGTGCTTATGGACAATGCAAAAGCCATGGATTTCGATAAAGACAGTGACAGCGATAGTAAACATGGAGACAATATCTCTATCATCTCTTCATAATGTGGCATACCATTCATAAATTGGTATTTGGGAAAAAGTTGGAATTTGAGTACATCTTAGGAGTTTGTTAATGTAGGGAATTGTTTAACGATGTGTGCTAGAATTTTTCGCATCTGAACTCATACCCCCTTTAATCAAGCATCTGCTATAATCACTTAATTATTTTTAAGGAGTTAACATGGCTACAATTGGAATGGGTGATATCAAAAAAGGTGCAAGACTTGAAATAACAGGAAATCCGTTTAAAGTGACAGATTTTCAACACGTTAAACCAGGAAAAGGTGCAGCATTTGTACGTATGAAAATCAAGAACCTTTCAACAGGTAAAGTGATTGACAAAACAGTACATGCTGGTGATAAATTTGATGTACCAGAACTTGAGCAAAAAACAATGCAATATCTTTATGATGATGGTGAGTTTTTACAGTTTATGGATACCACAACATTTGACCAAATTGGTTTACTTCATGAACAAGTTGGGAAAGATACTTTTGATTATATGATTGATGGTATGGAAGCGGAGATTTTATTCCACAATGGTAAAGCTATCTCTGTTGAGATTCCACAAACAATTACGCTTACAGTTGTAGAGACACCACCAAACTTCAAAGGTGACTCACAAGGTGGTAAAAAGCCGGCAACACTTGACTCGGGAGCTGTTGTACAGGTTCCATTCTTTATCTTAGAAGGTCAAAAAATTGTTGTAGATACAGTAGATGGTAAATATTTGGAGAAAGCCAAGTAGAATCTTCTACTCGGTGTTGACTTAGGCGCTTAAACCTAAGTAAGAGGAGGAGACTCCTCTTTTTTTATTGTGCTACTTCTTTTGTAGCTGTCTGACTTGTGCTTACTGCCACAGTCACACTCTCTGTACTTTTTGCATTGTTTTCTGCTCTGTCATGCGTAGTACTTGACAATACTTCTGTCATCTCATCCCATAATGCTCCAAAACTAAAGTCAGCTTGTGCTGAAGTTACTAATGCGGTTATTACTACTGCGCTTTTAATCATGTTTTTCATTCTTATTCCTTGTTTTTGTGTGTATCTAACCATTTCAGAATCATGCGTAAAAGGCAGACTTATTATAATTATAAATACAGGCTATAAATAATCTTAATTAAAATTTTAAGATTAGTAAAAATTATATCTTTTAATATTTCAAACCGGACAATTTTTGTATAATTTAAAATAACTTTAAGTTTAAAGATCCAAAAAGTAACACCTCCCCTTAACTAGCCATTTTGAATAATAAGTGATACAATAGAAAAATTGAAAATAAAAAGGATTTCTCATGGCAAGTGTATTGTTACCTATAGCAAAAGGTTTTGAAGAATTAGAAGCTGTCGCCCTCATAGACGTCATGCGTCGTGGTGGTATAGATGTACGTGTGGCTTACCTCGAAGATGAACTGCAAGGTAATTTAGTTTTAGGTGCCAACGGCATCACCATTCAAGCAGATATATCAATCAAAACCATTATCTCAGATGACTTTGACATGATAGTCTTACCGGGTGGTTGGGATGGTACCTATGCCTTGGCAGAAAACGCACGTATTTTGGAACTTCTCAAAGAGTTTAAAGAGGGCAAATTAGTAGGCGCGATGTGTGCCGCACCTTTTGTACTGAAAAAGGCAGGAGTTCTTGGTTCTGCTTACACCTGTTACCCTGGAGCCAAAGATGAAATAAACCACCCAGGCTACTCTGATACTTCTAAAGTAGTCACAGATGGTAACGTTATCACTTCACAAGGTCCTGGAACAGCAGTTTGTTTTGGACTTGCCATAGTAGAACGTCTTGTCGGTAATGAGAGTATGCAGGCTGTGAAGGATGGAATGTTGTTGGATTATTGTTAAAAACGGCTAGCCGTTTGAGCTCTCAGAAGACAAGCAAGCAAATTGCACTGCAAGCGAGGCAGTAAATACTATAACACAGTGTCATAATTTTGAAGCAGCATTTTATTATGCTGCCTCTATTTGAACTCAAACTATTTGTAATCAATAACTTGCAGCAATAATACCTATAGCCAACTGTTGGGCCGCCAAAACAGAAACTTGCGTTGTAGCGATATTGATGCTTTGCAATTCTTGAGTCAGTAGGATTTGATCTGCTGCTAAACCGATATTATCAGCCATTAACAGTATCTGATCAGCCATTTCCAAGATACTGTTAGACATCTTTCCAATATCCTCAGACAGGCTTAACATACTGCCCATAGCATCAAGAAGAGTACTCTCTCTTGTAAAGATTTGTGACGCTTCAATAGAAATTCCATATCCATCCATCACCACACCTATAGATGTCATAATCATTGAAAGATTAACCAATGAGTTCAATGTATCTGAGTTGATATACATTGTATTTTGATCCATATCTGTATTTAGTAACGCCTTAAACTGTTCTACCTGAGATAAATAGTTGTTCACATCTGTTTGAACATCTTCCAGCTCTCTAGACATGTTCCAAGGATTCAGGGTAACAAATACCATCTTGGCTACCAAGATATTCCCTTCAGTGATAAGCGTGTCCAAGGAAATGTCATAACTGGCAGTTTCTACAACAGAAACCAGAGCAAGCGTATTTGTCTGTGTTTGCAAGACAGAGTTCTGTGTAAGCAGCAGGTTTTCACTCTGAATGACTTGCGTCTCCAGGATACGATCTGCCATCAAGCCGATATTGTCCGACATGATTAAAATATTATCAGCCATTTCACCAATTCTGTCAGCCATTTCACCAATATCACTTGAAAGTTTTAACATTGAAGATATACCGTCTGAAAGCGTTGAAGTATCTGTGTCTGCTTGGAGCAACGTAATGTCATTTGACAAAAGAGATGATTGGTTAGAGAGTGATGCCACAGTGACAAAAAGGTTCTCTGTCAATAATAGAGTTTCATCATCCAGTGTGATCGGTGTCGAAAAATTATTATTTGTAATGATAAGTGTATCAACAATATCTTTGGCTTGTTGGTTCAGTGAGATCAATGATGCACACATAGAATTTGAAGTGAGTTCCACAGTTGAGATACTGCTATTCAACTCTAGCATAGAGTTGTTGATGTTGGCCAGATCCGTTTTAAGATCTGCTTGAAGCAATGAAGCCGATAATGCAAGTGCTGCAAAAAATTTAAGTATATTATTCATATTTACTCCCTATAGTCCAAAGTTTTTGATCACAGTAATCGTAATTGACTGTGATGTTAAAAGTGATGACTCTGTAAGTGCTACATTTGTCATCTGAATATTTTGTGTTGTCACTATGTTGTCTGACATAAGACCTATGTTATCGGCCATGATATAAATATTATTTGTCATCTCCATCATACGATCAGACATTACTCCTATATCTTTAGCAACTTGCAGCATAGTAGCTGTCGCATCAGAAAGAATAACCGTATCTGTTAAAGGTGCGACCTGTTCAATAGTATTTGCATAGCTTTCTAATGAAACGCCTAGTGAGCTATAGATGACTGAGAGATCACCTAACATTATCAGTGTATCTGCGTTGATGTAGTGACTCATCTTCGCACTATTTGTTACTAGAAGATCCAAAAGGTTTGTGGTCGTGCCTAAAAGTGCAACGGTTTGTATTTGGATAGAGGTAAGTTCAATCTGCATATTGTCACTGTTAAGATTCGTTTCGTTCATTACATTTGAAAGAACTTCTGCATTATCGATGATCTGCCCCAAAGTCAAATTATAAACAATAGTAGAAAGTGAATCGCTTAGAAGGACCATATTTTGCTGAGTGAGTAAAATAGAACTTTGGGTTAAAGCAAGATTTTGACTTTGAATTACTTGTGTTGTGATGATCCTATCTGACATAAGACCAATATTGTCAGCCATGATCAAAATACGGTTAGACATCTCTAAAATACGATCTGCCATTGCCCCGATATCTTGTGAGAGTTGCAACATAGCACTGAGCCCAGCACTATATTCAAAAAGTTCGGCAGTGTTTGTAATCGTATTTAACTCCATGGATAAACGAATGGACTCAACACTCATATTTTGTACCAAATAGGATAAATCACTCATTGAATCTAGATCTGCATCAGTCACTGTAAAAGAAGACATAGTCTCTGTTATGTTTTTAACATTGAGCGTATTATCTTCGATAGATTGGTTCAATGTTTTCATTTTCATACATGAACTGTCCTGATAAAAAGTAAAACTTTCCAACTCGTTGTTAAGTGTATTACTCTGGGCTAATAAATTTTGCAGATCCGTATGGATATCTGCACGTAATGGCATACTGGCGAATAGCATGACAATAAAAAACTTCATTAAGTTCTTCATATAAATTCCTTTTTATAACTTTAGATTTTTATTTAGATAAAATCGGAGTATACACATAAAGACTTAAATGAATATTATATATATTATTAGTTTAAATTATAGTTAAGCGTAAAGTGAGAGTTAATATGAAGCATCTGAGCACTCAAATAGTTTGAGAGAAATAGTACACTGTTTTCAATCAAAATTTACCAAACCTTTGCTATATTAACTTCAATATATGCAAAGGTCCCACATGTCAGAAGAACCAAAAAATACCCCGCAATTTACCCATTTACATTTACACACAGAGTACTCACTACTAGATGGTGCAAATAAGATAAAAGATCTTGCTAAAAAGGTAAAAGAGCAGGGTATGACATCTGTAGCCATGACAGACCATGGTAACTTGTTTGGCTGTATTGACTTTTATAATACCATGAAAAAAGAGGGTATCAAGCCTATTATTGGTATGGAAGCGTATGTGCATAACCAAGAAGAATTGGATGACAAGTCTGTACGTCAGCGTTTTCACCTTTGCCTTTATGCTAAAAATGATGTAGGGTATAAGAATTTAATGTATCTTTCTTCGCAAGCGTATATCAAGGGTTTTTATTATTATCCTCGTATTAACTGGAACTTACTCAAAGACAATGCGGAAGGACTGGTGTGTACTTCGGCGTGTTTACAAGGTGAAATAAACTGGAACTTAAACCTTTCAGAACGTAACATTAAGTTTGGTGCACAAGGCTATGAAAAAGCCAAAGAGGTAGCCTTGCGTTACAAAGATGTTTTTGGAGATGACTTTTACTTGGAATTGATGCGTCATGGTATTGGTGACCAGCACCGTATAGATAAACAAATCATTCAGCTTTCTCAAGAGACAGGTATTAAGATAGTGGCTACCAATGACACGCACTATACTTTGCAAAAAGATGCAGATGCGCATGAAGCCTTTATGTGTATTGCAATGAATAAACTCTATGACGATCCTAACCGTCTGCGTCACTCTGTGCATGAGTTTTACGTAAAATCACCAGAACAAATGGCAGCACTTTTTGCAGACATTCCTGAAGCGTTGGAAGCCACACAAGAGATAGCGGACAAATGTAACCTTGAGATTAAACTAGGTGACCCAACTCCTCCTAACTTTAAATTTGCCAGAGAAAGAGCGGCTGAGTCTGATATTACAATGCCTTTTCCTGATGTAGAGTATTCCCTTGAAAATGATATTGTTCTTTTTGAAGAAGAGTCTAAACGTGGGCTTGAACGCCGTTTAAAAATTGTGCCAGAAGAGAAACATCAAGAGTATAGAGACCGACTAAAAGTTGAAATGGATATCATTAACAACATGAAATTCCCTGGTTACATGCTTATTGTTTGGGACTTTGTGGACGCGGCAAAAAAAATGAAAATTCCTGTAGGGCCTGGTCGTGGTTCTGCTGCAGGATCATTGGTGGCATTTTCACTGGAAATTACCGATATTGACCCTATGCCTTATGGTTTACTTTTTGAGAGATTTTTGAACCCTGAACGTATCTCCATGCCAGATATCGATATGGATTTCTGTCAAGCAAGACG
>WTAE01000047.1 GCA_013139765.1 Sulfurovum sp. | reverse complement strand
TGTTCATACGCACTTTTAGGGTCAAGTGCTACAAATGTTTCTGTCATATGCTTCTACCTTTCATATATGACAAAGGAGTGAGTACCGACGCACGCTGCATCCAAGCGGGATGAGGCAGTGTTAAGGTTTTTGACTCCATTGTCACATTTTCATAAAATATTATGTCTATGTCTAAGGTGCGAGGCGCGTCTTGAAAAGAACGTGTCCGTCCAAATCGCTTCTCAACAGCCAATACATAGCGTAATAACATCTTTGCTGTAAGTTGTGTTTCAACCCACAGCAAAGCGTTAGTAAAGTCATCCTGCTCTGTGTATCCAAAAGGAGGATTTATTAGTATAGGTGACGTTTCAATCACATGCAGAAAAGAGCTGCGTTTAAACACCCAAAAAAGATGTTCAAAACGACGCCCCACATCTCCTATGTTACCACCAATGCCTAAAAGAGCTCTTTTGCCCCCTTTAGACTTTGCACTGTAGGGAAAATATTGGTTAGAGACAAGGGTATGTCTTTCATCTAGTTTTCGTCGTAAAGGCATCTTTTTTAGAGTACCTTTGCTTTCCCATCAACCATTGCCACCATATCTTCAATACGTATGCCAAACTCCTCAGGAATGTAAATCCCTGGCTCAATGGTGTAGACCATGCCATCTTCAATGATCGTATCTGACTTGGTAGAAATGTACGGCATTTCATGAATGTCTAAACCCACACCATGCCCAGTACTGTGTATATAATACTCCCCAAAACCTGCTTTTTCCACAATGTCACGTGTCAAAGCATCTACCTTCTTGGCTTTCATGCCTGAGCGTGCTTTGTTTATGGCATTGTCATGGGCTTTTAGTACAGTGTCATAAGCTTTTTGAATCTTCTTTTTAGAAAAGGACTGTGCCGTCTCAAACACAAAACCTTTCTCTGCATGTACCGTACGTGTACGGTCAGAACAGTAACGTTTGTACTTCAGTCCAGCATCTACTAAAAGTAAGTCACCTTTTTCTAGTTTTGTCTCTGTAGGTAAAGCATGGGGTCTGGCTGCATTTTTGTTAATCGCCACAATGGGGTCAAAACTCAGTTCAAACTTCCCATAGTCACCTAAAATACCTTTGGCCATATGTGTTAAGCTATATTCATCTTCACCAAAACCTTTTTTGTTTATGGCTTTAGCAAAGTTTTTAAATGCTTTGGCACCTAACTTCGCTGCTTTGGCTAAGATGATTAACTCTTCATCACTTTTAACAATACGCTTTTTGTGTGAAAAATCTAAAACAGCTTTAAATACTACTTTAGATTTTTCACTTACTTTGCCAAAACCATCTACTGTCCACTCTTTAGGATCAAAAACAACTTTCTTAACCTTGTGACTTTTCAATAGTTTCAGCATTTCACCATACAAGTCTCCGTTGATGATGACTTCTGCACCTTTAACATTTTCTTTGGCATCTAGGGTATAACGTGAATCTGTCATAAAAAATGCTTCTGAACCTAAACGTAAGTAGAGGGCATTGTCACAAGAGTATCCACATTCATAATAAATGGCATTTTCGTCTTTAAGCATGTAATTCATAAAAAACCTTTGAAAATTTAAAGTTAGCGTGTCACCCTCTTCCAAGTACTAAAGTATTAGAAGAGAAGTAAGGAGAGTTGTTATTTTTGTTGTGCTTTGGCTTGTTGTTCTTTCATCATTTTTACTTCATTTAAAATCTGAGTCATTCCTACCATCGCTAAGTGGTAACCAAATGGTCCCATACCTGTGATTTGACCTGCACATACAGGTGCTGTAAGAGATGTGTGTCTAAACTCTTCTCTTTGGTAAATGTTTGAAAGGTGAACTTCAAGTGTAGGTAGTTGAACAGCTGAAATTGCATCTCTAATAGCAATAGACGTATGTGTATACGCTGCTGGGTTAATAATAATACCATCAGCATCACCCATACACTCTTGAATACGGTCTACAATTTCACCTTCTAAGTTTGACTGAAAAAATTCAATGTCTATTTTATTTTGTCCTGCAAATGTTTTCATTTGACCATGGATATCTTCTAATTTCATTTGACCATAAACATTTTTTTCTCTAATACCGAGCATATTTAAGTTAGGACCTTGGATTACTACTATTTTCATTCTTCTTACCTTGTTTTATATTTGACTATATTTTATCGAAATTCTTTTAAGTTCGACCGACATCTTGCCAAATATGATATAATCTTTTCAAATCTATCTAAAGCTATAAAGAGAATGTAACATGTTAAAAGACCAAGTATTTCTTACACAAACGGACACAAGCATTGGTTTTGTGTCACAAAATGCAGACAAACTCACACACATCAAACAACGTCCACCTCATAAACACTATATCAAAGCAGTCAAGAACTTAGAAACCATGCAGAAGTTTACACGGGTACCTGCTGCACATAAGAACAGAGTAAGACGTGCAAAAAAGACAACGTTTATTCTCCCATCTGGAAACTCTTTTCGTGTCATTCAAGACAGACATCATCTTTTACTTTTAAAACGTTTAGACTGGGCATATACCACATCAGCCAACCTTAGTGGGGAAGATTATGATGAAGATTTTGCACGCAAGGCAGCTGATGTAGTCATTGAACCTCTTTCTAAAAACAAGCAAGCCTCTAAGATTTACAAACTTGGAAAAAACAGACTCAAAAGGATACGTTAATGTCACTCATCTACGAAAATGAAAACATCAAAATAGAAGTTGAAACATCTGAAATACCTTGGCTTAAAATCTTCACACAAACGCCTTATAAAGAGATGTCTGAGGTCCCAAAATCTATAAAGTTTGAAATTTATGAATGCCTTGATATCATTGAGAAAGAAATGTTGGCTTACTACCAAGCTGAGAAAATCAACATTGCTTCTTTTGGTAATTATATGCCCCATGTACACTGGCACATCATGGCACGTTTTAAAGAAGACAGTTATTTTCCTGAGCCTATGTGGGGTGAGAAACAGAGAGAAAGTAACTTAGACTTACCCTCGTTTGAAGATTTCCTCCAAAACCTGAAAGAAGCACTACATGGATAATGAAGCACTTTTAGCCCTTTACCTTGAAAAGTTACGTCTCTATTCAAGTGAAAATCTAGAAAAGGATAATACTTCCGTAATAGATGCGCTTAAACAAGCACTCATTTTTCTTGAAGGTGAAATGCAAGGCTATTAAGCAGAGATTTCAAGTATCCATCAGTACAATTTTAGTGATTAGATAAATCAATCAAAATGTTTGATTAATAACACGTATTAGTAAATCTCTTCTTTTTCCCTCTATAGCGAGGAATTTCACTCATATTAAGCCCCTACAAAGAGAGTTTATAAGATAATCTGAAAACTTAGAATTATTAAAAAAGGAAATACATGGAAAGAAGAGATTTTTTTAAAAAAGCTGCTGTCGTTGCAGGTGCTGCGGCAGTTGGCACAAGTACTTCAGAAGCAGGTACAACGGTACAACCAATAGATAACCGTAAGGTTTCCCCTGTGGCTTTTCCAGAGAAAAGACCACTTATTATGTACTCTGACAGACCACCATTGTTAGAAACACCAAGAGATGTCTTTACCTCTGTACTTACGCCAAACGATCAGTTTTTTGTACGTTGGCACATGCCAGACATCCCAACATACATTGACCCAGATAAATTCACTATTTCAGTGAATGGTTTGGTAAAAAAAGAGTTAATGATCTCTTTAACAGACCTCAAAACAAAGTTTGAACAAGTTGAATTTGCAGCCGTACTACAATGTGGTGGTAACAGCCGTTCAGCGTTTAAGCCAATTGCTGGTGGAATCCAATGGGGTTCAGGTGCAATGGGTTGTGCAACATGGAAAGGTGTACGTCTAAAAGACATCCTTGACAAAGCAGGACTTAAAAAAGATGCAAAATGGATCGGGTTTAACGGTTCAGAAAAAGCAGCCTATTATGAGACACCAAACTTTGTACGTGAGCTTGAGCTTACAGAGCTTGATGACAAGGTTATCTTGGCGTACGAAATGAATGGTGAAGACTTACCCTACCTCAATGGATACCCACTTAGACTAATTATCCCAGGGTACTACTCTGATTCATGGGTAAAAATGCTTTCTAACATTACTGTAACCAACGAATACAAAAGTCTTTTCTTTATGGATGTTGCTTACCGTGTACCAGACAATGAAACAGAGTCTGAAACACCAGAGAAGAAATTCCCTAAAACAAAACCTATTAAGAAGATGAATGTTAAGTCTATTATTGGGTACCCTTTAAACGGTGACAAACTGAGTCTTAAATCACATACAGTGGTACGTGGTGTTGCTTTTGATGATGGACACGGAATCGAAACTGTAATGGTCTCTACAGATGCAGGTAAAACATGGGGTAAAGCACTTTTAGATGATGGTTCACTAGGACGTTATGCATACAGAGCCTTTAGATTTGCCTTTAAACCAAACACTTTAGGTAAAACAGTGATTATGGCTAAAGCCATTAACAAATTGGGTGAAGAACAGCCCCTTTCAAAAGATATACTTTGGAACCATGGTGGTTACAAATATAACGGTATTGATGAAGTTACTGTGGAGGTAGTATAATGAAGAAACTAATTTTAATTGCAGCTCTGCTTACATCAGGACTATTTGCACAAGTAGATGAAAAGGTTGAAGTACCTTATGTAGCTTTTCCTATAAAAATGGGACAAGGTTTTGACGCCATTCAAACACACTGTTTAATGTGTCACTCTTTTGGGTACATTACCAACCAGGGAAGACAGTCTAAAAAGTTTTGGCGTGGGAAAGTAGACAAGATGATTGTTCACTTTAAAGCACCTATGGATGAAGCGGCTGCAAAAGCAACCACAGATTACCTATTTGAACATTACGGAAACGGAAAACTCAAATAAAACTTTCTCCCACTTGGGAGAACTTAGTCAAAATCAATCAACTCTTCTTTAAACTCTAAAGGTATTTGCCCTTTACTTTTACGTGCGATGGTATCTCTATAGACCCAGTCAGCTTTTATTGTCTCTCTTTTTTCTAAAGGTATTTGAGGTTTATCATAACGTCCTGCATTTTCTAACTGTCTTTCTGCCTCGTAGAGTATGAGTGCTGTAGCCACAGAGACATTTAAACTCTGTACCATGCCTTGCATAGGAATGACAACCACATGGGTAGCCTCTAAAATTAGTTCTGGACTCACGCCCTCTTTTTCATTACCCATCACCAATAAAGTAGGTTTTGTATAATCCACTTCTCTAAAAGAGATGGCACGTTTTTCTAAGTGCGTAACAACGATTTGAAAGCCCTCTTTCTTCTTTTCTTGCAAAAACCTTACTCTGTCTGCTGTGTTTACTCGGTAACGGTGTGTCCATCTATGGGCACCTTGGGTAATGGTTTTATGGATGCGCAGTGTCTCATCAGAAAGACTCGAATAATAGATATCTAAAATACCTACAGCGTCAGAAGAACGTATAATGGTTGAGAGGTTTTGTGAAGAGTGCACGTTATCAAGCATAATTTGGAAGTTGGGTTGTTTACGGGTCAGGACGTCATCTATACGTGCCATCCTAACCTCTGTACTCATGTCTTAAACGCCTTGGATACGCAGTAGTTTTGTTTTACCAACCATAAGTTCAATAGTCATAAAGACACGTTTAAACACAGACTCTTGTCTGTACTCCAAGTTATGTTTTTTACAAATCTCTTTCACAATGGGTTGCATTTTTTGGTAATAACTCAAAGGCATATTTGGAAAGAGGTGGTGTTCAATTTGGTAATTTAAAAAACCATGCATAAAGTCTATAAAGTCTGAACCTGTGTTGTAGTTCACAGAACCCATAATTTGTCTAAGGTAAAACTCCCCTGTACTTTGTGAAGGTTCCGAAAACATGTAAATGTCTCCTGCTGAGTGGTTAGGCACAATAACAGTAAAAGAGTGTACATTGGCAAATATCTCTGCTAAAACGATAATCCCAAAGGCCATGGCTGCTGCTTCCCCACCAAAAGGTAAAAAGAACAAAGGAAAAACAATAAATTTCACAATGGCATACGGGAGGTAATACTCCATCCATAACTCTAAACCATCTTCTGTACGAGGGTCATAGTTAAAGTCTCTAATTTCAACTTTATCTTGTTCTTTTCTCTTTTTATTTTTCAAAATACGTAGTGTGTTTGGTGCATAATAGATGTATTTCCACATGGCAGTAAAACCATAGACAATAATATAGCGAAGCCACATAGGCAGATTGGATGTGGTGAGCCACTCAAGGTTTTTTTCTACATTGTCTGGGTCATCATCTTCACCCAAATGGTAGTGGTGCATAATGTTGTGTTCATAAGCCCAAGCTTCAGGTTTAATCCAATCAAGCCAGTCAATAAAACGTCTAGGCCCTTTGGCATAATACTTCTTCGTGTAACGTTTAGGAATGTTAGGCACTTTGTCGTAAGCCCCATGTAAAATAGGATGGGTCACATTGGCCCAGCGCGAAACATTTCCTGTACTTATGAGTGCTGCTGCTGATATAACCAGTAAAATAGTCATAAATGTGCTGAGCTCAGTTGCTAATGTAAGTGCGGATAGAACTGCTATGAGGCCATAACCACTAAACGTAGCTATCCGTCCCCAACGCTCCATTTTAAGTAAATGTTGAAAGTCTCCTTCCCCGACAGCTTCCATATTTTCTTTAATCTTATCGATGTCTCGTTCTAACTCATTTTTGTCTATTTTATCATACGCTGTATACTCTTGCACGGTCACTCTCCAGGAAATAATAACCCAAATCTGTAAATTTACGGATTTAAGTAAATCGCATTATAGTGTAAGAGTGCTAATTTATAGTATAATTCAACAAATCAAAGAAATTATTCAATGAAAATATTCAAAAATACCCTAGAAAAAAGGAAGTACCATGTGTGACTTCAATACCCTCACCGACGAAGAAAAACTAGAACATCATAAAAAATTATTGGCTTGTGCTGAAAACTTTGGAGGAAAAAACTTTTTCCTTCAGCTGCTTGAAGCTATTCGTGAAACAAAACCCCATCCCTTAACTGCGGGAAACTCACGTTTCGAGATAGAACTTGGAAGCATCACTTGGAACAAAGTCATTTTTAATGACAAACTTCAACTCTTGCTCAAAGCCAGAAAAAATGAGAGTGAGCAAGACAATCTTTTACCTAAAAAAGATGAGAAAAACTTCAAAAAGATCCTCAACGTCGTCCGTACACTTAAGCCTGTTGTCTTTCATGTAACCCCTGCTTCATCGGAAGATGGTCCAGGGTTTTTCTTTCAAGCATTTGACATGATTGATGCGTCAAAAACCAAACTAAACCCTGTGTTTGATGCCCTCTTCTTCTGTTCTGTTGACACAGTTAAAAAAGTCCTCAACTACAAGGCCTAATATGAATCATATAAAAGATTCTCACATCACTGAAGGAAGAACACGCAGCCAAATAAGATATGCTATGGATGTAGGTATTGTGCTCAAAGAAGACCAAAGTACTGGCTACATTACTTACGGAAAAGTGCAAAAAATCCTCACAAATGCTGCTACCCATCCTCATGGCATTAAAGTACGTTTGAGTTCTGGTGAAGTAGGACGCGTAAAAGAGTTTGTCAAATAATGACACTCTTTATAGATGGTGATGCTTTTCCAAATTTACTTAAACCCATTGTTTTACGAAGCATTGAGCGTTTAGCCCTCCCCACCAAAGTCATTGCCAATAAAAAGATTAGTATTGGTAAGTCCAGACATATTGAGTACATCATTGTAGACCAAGGTGCAGATGAAGCTGACCACCATATTGTAGAGCTTTGTGACTCTGGTGACTTAGTCATTACCGCAGACATCCCTTTAGCAGACCGCATCATCAACAAAGATGCCCACGCCATTGACCACAGAGGTGAGCTTTACAGCGTCGATAACATCAAACAGTACTTAGCCATGAGAAATCTTATGGAGAGCATTAGAGAGAGTGGAGAGATGACTGGTGGGCCAAAAGCCTTTGGACAAAAAGATGCCCATGCTTTTGCTAACCAACT
>WTAE01000227.1 GCA_013139765.1 Sulfurovum sp. | reverse complement strand
TTTTTGTATCATGAAAGTTCCTTGTCCATCTCTTTTGTCACAGGGTAAAGAGTAAATAGATTATATTTGTTGATATTTTATCAGAATAACTTTTAATAGCGTAGAGAAAAGCTCTCTACCCTAAAGAGGTTTTAAAGTTGATCTTCAATAGGTAAAGCTTGTATAACATTGACTTTAATTTGATCAAATACATCAGTATGAGGGTCTGAGTGTGCCACTTCTTTTTTGCCTTTCGTAGTGGACAGCCATACTAAGTCACCTTTTTTATCTAAGGCCAAACGGTAGGCATTTTCAGGTTTTTTTCCTACTTCCATAAAATCAAGTACTCTTTTTGCAAGTTTAGGACTTTCCACATAGAGTCCTCCTTCAGTGTTAATGGCTGAAGATCTTGGGTCAAGATTGAACGAACCTACAAAAAGAGATTTGTCATCAAAAACCAATGTCTTGGCATGTAGTCCTGTATGGGCTTTAGAGAAAATGGTTTTTCTATTGATAATCTTATGGCCTCCAGCATCCGGACGTAACTCAAAAAGAGAAATACCCGATTCAACCAACTCTTTTCTATACGTCTCATACCCTGCAAAAGCCGCAGCAACATCATTGGAGCTTTGTGAATTGGTCAATATACGGACATCTACACCTCTTTTTACCATATCTCTTAATCGTTTAGTGCCCCGAGTACGAGGGATAAAATAAGGTGATTCAATGTCTAAAGTATGTTTTACGGTTTTAAGTTTTGTATGTAACTTCTGAATCATTGTATTTCGTTGTTCTTCAGGTGGCAATCTCATCTGTACGGGATCATCCCAGACAAAAGTACCTTTGGCCCAAATCATTTTTTTACGTATTTTATTTAATTCATGCTCCATCTTACTACTATCAGATTCTATAGGATAAGGATAAAAATCTTGCTCGATCTTTTTCTTCATAAAAGCTCTAGACTTCTTTATATCCGCTTGTGTAATCCTTTTATCTTCCAATGCTTCGATAGGCACAGACCAAGAGCCATTCCAAAAGTAGTCAAAGACCTTTGAAACATCTCTTACAATAGGACCAGCTGCTGCAATATCTAAATCACGAAAGTTCATCTTATCATCTACACCAAAGTAGTGGTTACCAATGTTACGTCCACCTACTATGACCATAGTATTGTCCATAATGAATGTTTTGTTATGCATGCGATGGTTCACACGGTCAAAGTCTCTTAAAAAGTTTAAATTATGAAAAGTACGATCCTCGAAAGGGTTAAAAATACGTATTTGAATGTTTGGATGGGCATTGACTGAAGAGAGCATCGTATCTCGTGATTCTAAACCTATATCGTCTAAAAGTACTCTGACTTTAATACCACGGTCGGCAGCTTCTATGACGCTTTTAGCTAAGAGTCTACCTGTCTCATCTCTTTCCCATAAATAATACTGTAAATCTAGGGTTTTTTCTGCCAAGTGTGTCATAGCAATACGGCTAGCAAAAGCATCTTTCCCATAACGGATAATGTCAAAACCCGACTTTCCTGGATGTTTTGCTGCTTCTTTCGCAAACATCTTTCCTACTTTGGTTGATTTGTGCGATGCATAGGCTTTGGAATGCTCTTTTGGATAATTCTTAGGAATCTGTGTACATCCCAATAACAATAAAAGTGTAAGTCCTACTGTAAACCTTGTCCAATGTTTCATCTCTGCCCTTATTTTGTCTATTTTTTTCTATACTTGTCCAGTGCTTCATGTAGCCACTTTGCACTTTTTACCTTCTTTTGACCTTCACATTTTATGTAGTACGGGTTATTGAACATCGTACTTTGACTGGCACTTAAACGTATAAAGTCTTCTGCAGAGTAAATCTCATCACTATAATAGTTGTATTTTTGCCTAATGTGTTCCACGGCTTCTACCCCAGTGTAGACAGTGCCATTACGTATGTAGCTGCACTTAGTTTTTTCAATATAATTCAAAAGGTAATTGATCTCGCTGTTGCAAGTGTTTTCTTGGGACAAAAGAGGGGAAAGTATAAAAAGATTCAATAATAAAATGCTTTTAAAAAATTTAAACATCAGGCTTCTTTCTTTAATTATATAACTCTCAATATAGTATCATATTTTGTAATTGTTTAAAATTAGCCTCTTTATTTTCTTAAAAATCCTTCTACATTTACCATAAGGCAATCATTTCACAGTATACTTGCAAAATTATAATCCAAAGGATCGTTATGAAGAAAATTGTATTTTTCATACTTTTAAGTTACGCATCTGTTCTCTTTGCAGAAGATGCCTTAGATAACTTTATCACTGCACAAATGAACGTTGAAGCGCAACTACTTGATCAAAATCTCTCTTTAAAGAAAAAAGTTGCACTCAAAGATAAGCAAATCGTACAATACCAAGATTTTTTCTTTTCTTATGCTTCCCAAAAAGAGAAACATTTAGAAACAAGCAATCCCTATCGTTCTGAAGTGAACCGCCTAAAACTTAGAATGCGTGGTAACAAATACAAAGGCTACACGAAAGCCGTATTGAGAGACACTGTACTACTAAAAAGCTTGTCTCTTCGTACAGGTATCAGAAACGCTGTACATGAAGTATTGGTATTAAGTGACAGTAAATCAAAAAAAGATTTTATTGATATGATAAATCAAATCATTGTAGAAAAATTCTCAAACTATACCCCCTTGGTGAATGAGAAGTTTCTACCTAAAGAGACCGATAAAAAAAGTACCATTACAGAAGCTACCATTACTGCCCTAAAAAACCTTGAATCTTTAGAAAATGTGACCCACACTCTCTCCGCTGAAACCATAGAAAATGCTGTACTTATCTATAATGCCGCACGTTTTTCTGACTCAAAGCTCTTTACCCTTGTCAATAATATCAATACGTCCAAGTACGGAGAAGTACTCAATACCTATCTTGAACCACTACATATAGATGTTGCAAAGATTATTTTACTAATACTTCTCATTCTTGCTATTCTTGTTGTTCAGTATGTTATCAATTTCATCATCAAAATGATCTTGAAACATTATGAAATGAAAGAAGAAGACAGCGACTATATTCAGTCGCGTATTGGAAAGATATTTAACTATATTTTCTCTTTAATGCTCATCCATATCGTGGTCATTAGCTATATTGGTTTTGATGCTACAAGTATCAATATCAGCAAAGCTTTTTCTGTGCTTTATGTCATCTTAATTGCCATGCTGCTTTACCGTATCACCAATACCTTTGCTTACATGAAAATGGAAAGTCTAAAGCAGAGTAAAGTGCTTAAAAATGAAGTGATTAACCTCTCTATTAAAGTGATGAATGCATTTATCATCTTTCTTGCCATTATTGCCCTACTCAAAATCTTTGGTGTGAACCTAACTGCTATACTCTCTGGACTGGGAATCGCTGGTGCTGCAGTGGCATTTGCAGCAAAAGACAGTATTTCCAATATTTTTGCTTCTATGTCCATCTTGCTAGGAGATGTCTTTGAGCAAGGAGAGTGGATAGAAACAAAAGATGTCAATGGTACTGTGGTAGAAATTGGTCTAAGGGCTTCAACCATACGTACCTTTGACAATGCCCTTATCTCCATCCCGAACTCAGAGCTAGCCAACAATGGTGTAAAAAACTGGAGTCGAAGATCAGTAGGACGTCGTATCAAAATGGACATTGGCGTGACGTATCAGTCAGACTTTTCAGATATTAAAAAATCCATTGATGACATTAGAGAAATGCTCAAAGAACATCCGGGCATTGCCAATGAACGCACTGCCTATAAAAATGCTTACCGCCAATCTAAACTTGTTTCTACAGAAGACTTTAAAGGGGTAAAACGTACAACCCTAGTCTATATGGACTCCTATGGTGCTTCAAGCATCAACATCTTGGTTTACTGTTTCAGTACTACCGTTGACTGGGCAGAATGGCTAGAAGTCAAAGAAGATGTGATGTACAAAATTGCAGAAATAATTGAAAATAATAACCTTGAGTTTGCTTACCCTACTATGACCATACACCAAGCAGAAGAAGAAGGAATCCTAAACGCTCCTAAGGGTTGAGTCTTTTTAAAACGCTACAAAACCTTTAGAAGTCCCCACTGTCTGTGAGGGTAACTCACCAAAGTATGTTTTGTAACTTTTAGAAAACTGTCCCATGTGTTGAAAGCCAAACCTTCGGGCAGTTTTTTCTACTACCCCTGTTTCCTTTTCCAATACTTGCAGTTCATCTCTAATCTTTGTCAAACGTAGTGCTATGAGGTACTGTTTGGGAGAGATATTCAACTCTTCTTGAAAGTAGTTTCGAAGACTACGTCCTGAAAGTTGAAATTTTTTGGCTATTTCCTCTATGTTAAGGGGTTCATGCAAATGCGTATGCATATATGCCCTTGCTTCCAAATACAAAAAATGTTTCTCTTTTATCGTTTTTTCTTTGGCACAGCCAATCTTTTCACCGATCTCTTTGAGAAACTTCATAGGTAAATAGTTAAGCATTAATTCTTTACCCTCACTTGTCATGACTTTATTTTCATAAGCAGCAGCTTTTAGCAATATTCCTTTGAGCACTTCTCTCAAACCATCCGCCTGCTCAGCTTCTAATTCCACTCTATCGAGCTTTAAAAGTTTCTCTTCTGCTTGGTCCATACCCATCTTCTGCATAAGATGACTCAAATGTTCTTGTGTTACAGAGAGTATATAGACTTCAAATCCAGAAAATGTCACAGCATTAATTCCAGCACCGGGCGTATAGATAATCATTGTAGACGTACTCTTTGTCATGGTATGGTTAAAACGATACATGGATGCATCTTCTCCCATGATGACAAAAGACCACATCTTCTCAGGTGAAGTCCCTTTTTGGTCCAAATGGCAGTCAAAATGTGTATGGGCAACTTGCACTTCAGGAAGAATGATCTGCTTAAGTTCAGAGTGAAAGCTTCCTCCATCAAGTTGCAGGAAATCAATCTTCCAGTCATGTACCACTTCCTGAAAATGCTCGAAGTCATTGAGTGTAAAGTCTATCCATAAAAAAGGTTCTTGTTCTATGTCATTTTTAATAGTCATAAGAAAATTATAACTAAAAATAATTTATATTTGCCGAAAATAGATACTTAAACTTTAATTATATTGTTATACTTAATTAATCTAAAGTAATAAAAGGAGAAAAGATGATAAAGACAAAAATGTCACATTTTGCCATTGCTACCTGCCTGCTTGCAGTCATGACAACAGCAAATGCTAAAGATATTGTACA
>WTAE01000060.1 GCA_013139765.1 Sulfurovum sp. | reverse complement strand
GCTGATTCATTTGCTATGGCAGTGTTCCCAAAGAGTAGTAAACTACTCACTACTAATGCGCTTGTAATGATTGGACGATGTATCTTATTATGCATGCTCATTTTGATTTCTCCATTTGTATTTTTTGTATTATAAGTATAGTATAACTCCTAAACACATGTCTAGCCACTTTTCGAAAATTTCAGTATACTTTAGACAAAAAACTGATTGTAATTACCAATGAAAAGGGTTATTGTGCTAGAGACACATGAATTAAAATTCCAACCAGGCCTGATTATTAAACAGGAGTTTTTTGATTATCCTGCTATGCAAGAAAGTGCAAAAAACTGGCTTTTTCTATCAAAATATAGATTTGATACTGGAAAGTTTTATGGTCGTCATGACGGTGTACAGCTAAACCATCTACAGTTTGGACATGCTGATAGACATGAGGGAATGATGTTTGAAGGACTCTCCCCAAAGGATTGTTTAACGATCGCCATTTTGCAAAAAAGTACCGGTTGTGTATGTGTCAATGATCTTAAAATGGAGGCTGGAGATGTCATTATAATCGATGATTCAAAACCTTACGACTTTAGCTCAAGTCACCACACAATAATGGCAATCATTAGTATCAGCAAAACTCTTGTTGCTACAGATTTCCCCTGGATACTCTGTGCTACAGACAAAATATTCAAAGACAAGAACAATATACTCTCCGATACAATTGAAAATGAATGGCAACGTGTTTTAGAAGAACCTAACTTATTTGATAATACTAATGAACTCGAAGTTATGGAGAAAAAGATTGTAAAGGCCATCAAGTATTCTTTTGCAGGACAAACAGGTGAAAGATGCCATCTTAAAGAAGGAGAAAAGACCGCCCTTAAAGTCAGATCCTTTTTACTAAATTCTTTAGAAGAAACTATGTCCATACAGAGTATTGTTGAACAGTTTAGAACATCAGACAAAACACTTGAAAACAGCTTCAAGTCTCTTTTCGGAATAACACCTAAACGCTTCATAGATCTTCTCAAACTTAATAGGGCTCACGAAGATTTACAGCTTGCAGTTACGCAAACGACAAATGTTTCAGATATTGCAACAAAATGGGGATTTTCACATTTTGGGAGGTTTGCCAAAGAATATAAAGCACTCTTTGGAGTACTGCCATCTGAGACATTAAAGCTCACTCAAACATAATTATAGATTTAATCAAACTTTCAAAACCTTATAATCTAACATATTTTATAACGTTATTCGCTGTAGCAACGTTTGCAGACCATAAATACATACCCTCCTATAGAAAACCTTATAAAATGTTCTATATAGGAGGTTTTATAACGTCTTATACAAACTTTCAACTAACCTTTATTTGAGGAATCCCATCACCTTGGCACCTGCGACTTCAGAAGAGGCTATGAGTTCATCAAGCGCTTTTTTAAGTGCTTTGTACTGCTGATCATGTTTTCTATCTATCTCTATAATTTGTTTGGCTAAGGCATTGTAGTGTTTAGAGAATTCTCTAAGTTTTTTGAAGGTTCGGATGATGGCAATGTTCGTTTGCACAGCAACTTTAGAGTTGAGTACGGTGGCTAACATGTAGATACCTTCTTCTGTAAAAGCGTAAGGCATATAACGTCGTCCACCACGTCCTTTGTTTGAGGTCACAAATTGTGACCTCAAGTTTTCATACTCTTTTTCAGTGAGTTGAAACATAAAATCATCCGGAAACCTATCAGCATTTCTTTTAACAGATTGATTGAATACTTTTGTTTCAATTTCATATAACTCTGCCAAATCCCTATCTAACATCACTTGTCTACCACGTAAAGTCAAAATCTTAGAATTTATCTCGCCTTGTACTAACAATTCATCCATAACAAACTCCTATATGATATACAAGTATTCTAATACAAAAAATCGTTTAGCCCTAAAAGTATGTCAAATTGACATACTTTTAATCATTTTATTTCCCAGAAAACTCTGTAGGAAATTCCAATTCATAAATGGCGTCAGTCACTGACTCTACTCTGGACTTAAAAACTTCCTGTGCATCTTTGAGTCCTTTGTTGTAATGGTAAATACCTATCTCTTTTGAGAAGAATTCCAAAAGGAACTCTGCATCAAATTGACCTATGTCTTGAGAGAGTTCATTTTCAAAATACCCTTTTAACTTGTCTACCAGTATCTCTTTTTCTTGGGAAGAAAATTCTATCAAGAACAGCACTCATCTGAGCTGTCATCTGAACAACAAGAGTCAGAGGGAGCAGTGGCTGAGAACATTCCGGGTTTAGGTACACAACAAGCATCAGCAGAATCTTTTGTAGCTAAACCAAAAACTTCGATGTCTTCCATCGAGTGGTAGTTTTCCCAAACAATACCTGTAGGGTCTTCTACCCAATATTTGTTTGAAGCCATGTAACAGCAAGTTGCACCTTTGTCTTCTTTTCCTTTAATACCTTTTGCTTCAAACTCTTTTTGAGCAGTCGCTAAAGCTTCATCACTCTCGTACTGCACACCCAAGTGGTTTAAACCTTTTTTCTCACCACGCGTTGAAATGGCAAAATTAAGGCACATATCCTCAATGAGCCACTGAGCATAGTCCTCTTTTACTTTTGTTGGTTCTGCTGCAAATTGTGTGCTGTAAAAAGCAATACTCTCTTCAATATTATCCACTGACATGTGAATGTGTAATTTTCTTTTTTCGTTCATGGTAAATCCTTTACGCGTATTGTACTCTGTAGAGATAAATAAACATTAATGTTATAGTGTTATTATATTTTAAAAAAGGTGAGTAGATAACTATGCAAGAAAAAGTCATCACCAAAAACATACAAATATCCCTACTCCTAGTTGCCACGATAGGCATTATGTCGGGCATCACAGTGGTTGCTTCTTTGCCTTTGATGAGCCATACTTTTTCAGACATCCCTCACATTGAGTTTCTTTCCAAACTCATGCTAACCATTCCCTCTATTATGATTGCAATATTTGCACCTTTTGCAGGACATTTGGTAGACAAATGGGGACGTTTAAAACCACTCTATATTGGTATTGTTCTTTTTGTTATTGGGGGTTCTTCAGGTTTTTACTTAGAAAACTTTTATGCCATTTTAGTGGGTCGCGCCGTACTGGGTTTGGCCGTAGCACTTACCATGACTTCAACAACTGCGCTCATTGGTGACTACTTTGAAGGAGAAGCACGCCATAAGTTTATGGCCAAACAAGGCTTAGCTGTAGCCATTGGAGGCATCCTCTTCATTAATGCAGGAGGCCTACTCGCACAAATACACTGGTCTTACCCTTTTGCCATCTACATCATACCACTTCTTTTTTTACCGTTTATGATGTCTAACTTATTTGAACCCCAAAAACACAAACACAATGAAGAGTTTGTTGTAGAGTCCAACTGTATACCCATTTATGTGACTGCATTCTTTGTCATGGTTCTCTTTTACCTACTTCCTACGCAGCTGCCCTACCTCATCGTAAACACTTTAGGTGGACAACCTCAAACCGTGGGCTTTGTCATTGCCACAGCCATGACCTTCAATGCCCTAACCGCCATGCAATACGCCAAACTAAAAGCAAAACTCTCTTACATGCAAATCTACGCGGCAACCTTTTCACTCTTTTCTTTGGGACTTTTTTTGATTTACTATGCCGACTCTATCCATGAACTCTTTTATGCCACAGCGTTTATAGGTATGGCTTTTGGGATGCTTTTTGTCAACACCAATTCATGGTTTCTCTCTCAAGTACCACCAGCAAAAAGAGGAAGAGCTTCAGGACTACTCACCTCTAGCTTCTTTTTAGGTCAGTTTGCCTCGCCCCTTTTATTTGAGCCTATTGTCTCTGCCTATGGTATACAAACACTCTTTTTACTGGTCTCCATCGTTTCAGGCTCTGTTGCCATCGTACTCTTTATTAAAACTAGAAGTAATTAACCCCTATGTAAATAGCAGCTTCATCTTCTGAAATGTACTGCTCATAATCTGTCTCAAAAGAACGTTTTTCATCAATACTTGGGTCTTCAAAATACGCCCATACCTTCCCCCAAGTCTCTATAATGGCTTGTGGCATTTCACCTTTCACAGGAAAACGCAAATACTTCCCCTCATCCAAAGTAATGGAGGAGAGTCCCTCTGTACTTTCTAGCGCATCTGCACCTGCTAAAACATCAAACTCGCCCATAGCATCAGACTCGTAATTACTATACACACCGTAAACTGAGGCACCATCTAGTAATTTAGGCAGAATTTCACTAAAAAACTTTTCCCACAAAGGTGCTATTTTCTGTGTGTCATTCTGCATTTCATCTACATTTTTAGTGCGTATTTTTAAACCATAAATTACTTTTGATTGACAGTCTACTTTTTTTATGTTTGGCATTTTAGTCCCTTAAAATTATGTCTATTATCCTAACGCTTCACGTTTCTTCTTAGTCAAACTCTTATACACCAATTCATACGAATGGTCTAT
>WTAE01000064.1 GCA_013139765.1 Sulfurovum sp. | reverse complement strand
CACATCCCTCAAATTGAAAACCCAAAAGCATTTCAAAAAGTATTATTGGAAACGCTAGAGGAGATAAGTGAATGAGAATAAAAGATTAGAACTAATTCTCTTTCCTGAGCAAAGGTAGAGTATCTAGCATTTTATTACAATACTCATAGTCATCCAAACTCTCTAACCACTCTTTTGGAATGGCATTTATACCTTTGAATGCACCTAGTACCATACCTATGGCTATGGCACGTGAGGCATTGTCTCCGCCTACCATGGTGTTGGCTTGTAGGGCTTTTTTGAGTCCGTCTTCTTCG
Source organism: Sulfurovum sp. (assembly GCA_013139765.1). Taxonomy (GTDB): domain Bacteria; phylum Campylobacterota; class Campylobacteria; order Campylobacterales; family Sulfurovaceae; genus Sulfurovum. Next base: position 9,822 of record WTAE01000064.1, on the reverse strand, counting down.
TCTGCATATTTAAGTATGAAGTACACTGCTCCAGGTAGTGTGCCTTCTGTGGGGCTGGCTTTTCCTACGCGTATAGGCTCGGAACGTCCAATGTCCCAAAGTCTTGCCATGGAGGTCAGGGCAATGTCATCAACAAACTGTTCTTTTGAAAGTTCTGTTTCTGGATCTGTGGCTTCTTTATATTTCGCAATAGCCTGAGCAACTTTGGAGACAATAAAAGGACTGATCTGCATGGCAACTAGCTCCATGGCATCGGAAGGGTGCATGCCGTTAATTACTCTGTGTGTCACACGGGCAAAAAACTCTCCACCACTTAATGCTTCTTCACTTTTGTGTGTAAACATGGCTTGTCTGGCTACTTTGGCTAAAGTATTTTCATCATCATAATAGGCATGCGCTGCCACATGACGAATGGCCATAGCATTTGAGATACCACCTAAGGCTTGTACGGGTTGTCCTGCTTGTACTTGTGCAAACGTCTCTTTGGTCATGGTACAAACCCATGAACCCCAGTTGGTTGTAAGACGCTTCGTCCAGTGAGGAAGAAGTGCAGCAACATCAAACTCTCTAGGCGGGTTCGAGGTGGCTGCTAAATGTTCAAGTATGAGGATGTTATAGTCACCATAGTCAGTGGTACCTCCAGCTTTTTTGCCAGGGTGGTAGTTACGCTCTCCCCAGCCAATGCCATGTGTCTGACCACCCATCATTTCACCCGGTCCCATAAACTTTTCTATGGGCTTGTTACCATACGCCTTGTAAATCTTCTGAGCATCATACTCATAATGACTTCCTAAACACAGCGCATCGCCTACAAGGGCTGCAAAAAATGCACCTTTAATGGCTTCTTCTTTGGTTCTTGTACTCATTTTTTATCCTTCATCTCTTTCTTGCATATATTATCTTGCATAAAATATATCCAAAGAAACTTCAGAGGAGCTATATCGTGTTACAATAACGAAACATCAGCACTTCAGAAGGAAAAGCATGGGAAAACAATATAGAAAACTCAAACCAAAAGATATAGACTTTATAAAACAACAAAAGATGTTTTTCCTGGCAAGTGCTTCAGGTAAAGAGGTGAATCTTTCACCGAAAGGTTATGATTGCATCTGGGTACTTGATGAAGAGACCGTCCTTTATTTGGACTTTCCAGGTTCTGGAAACCGTACACACCGAGATGTCATGGCAGGAGGGGAGTTTACTTTGATGTTTAATGCCTTTGAGGGTAAAGCAAACATTACTAAACTTTTTTGTAAAGCTGAAGTGGTAGGTAAAGACCATGCAGAGTTTGATACACTCCTGAGTCATTTTGATGTGAATCCTGTAGAAGTCAGACAGCTCTTTCTTTTTAAAGTTAAAGGTGTGGAGACCAGCTGTGGGGATGCTGTGCCTTATATGAAATACGAGGGTGAGCGTCCTAGTCTTAAAGAGTGGGCTAGCAAGATGGCAAAGAATGGAAAGTTAGAAAAGTACATGAAGGACCATGAAGAGCCTCCCGTTTTGGACTATATAGAAGAGCAAAGCAATGAATTTCTTTTTATGCCTACAGCCCTAGATGAGGGGGATGATGTTTTTTTCGGAGCTGCAAAGCCAAGAGATCCCATTGAAGTTTTATTAAATGCCAAGTTAGAAAGTGAAATCTTTCATGTAGATTACGATGGACATGCACAAGTTGAACAAGTGACGTATGGCATGTGGGATTCACCTGAAACTTTACTCAAGCAGATAGACAATGAGAGTAAATGGGAAGAATTTTACGAGGCAAGTGATACGATGTCAGAAGCTTGGTCAGGGCAGCTTGCAAGACATTTTCCGGTGGAAGCATATTTTTCTAAGACACCTTTATGGAAATTACTTACAAGAAGAAACAGTAGCGCTGCACAAGAAGAGATTCTCTTGAAACTCTTTGCTTTAAAAGGTTGGAGAGAAAGTGATGAAGATTTTAAAGAAGAGTTGAGACGTTATGCCTTGACCTATAGAAGCGAGATGGATGATGACATTAAAAATGCTTTAGAAAACTTTTAAAGGTAAGGAAAAAACGATGGAACTAAAAGTCGCAGAACTTTCAGACATTGAGGCTACGCTAAGACTACATGCAAAGTACCAAATAGACAGCATCGCGCAAGTTGACAAAAAAGATGGTTTTGTTACCACTGATTTTACGAAAGAAGAACTCACAGACCTTATAAACCAAGAGAAGGGGCTTTTCATTGTCAAAGAGGGTGAAGAAGTTTTGGCGTATGTGATGGCTGCATCGTGGGAATTTTGGTCACGCTGGCCTATGTTTATACACATGATAAAAGAGTTACCTAAGTTGACCTACTTAGGTGAAACATTATCGACACAAAACTCTTATCAGTATGGACCTATTTGCATAGACAAATCTGTGAGAGGTACCGCTGTTTTAAAAGACATCTTTAACTTTTCTCTGTGGCACATGTCAAAACGGTATCCTATATTAGTCACCTTTGTAAACAAAATAAATCCACGTTCTTATGAAGCACATAAACGTAAATTGGGCTTAGATGTCATTCAAGAGTTTGAGTTTAATGGTAACAGCTATTGGGAGTTTGCAACAGAAACTTCAAAGGCTTTACCACCGGTATAAGGGTTTACCTTGTATCACAGCTTTTGCTGTGATAGTACGTATTTAATAAGCTATTTATCCATCAAATATACCGATATACGTTCAACAGCAGGAACTGTTGAAGGAGTTAGAAAATATTCTGGGAAAAAGGTTTACTATTTACTTAGTACCAATAGCATATATGCTACTATAATAGTCATATAGTACAAAAGGAAATAACGATGTCGATTACGCAAGATATAGATGATGTTTTAGCATATATTAAAGAAGCAAGCCCGGGGCAAGATGAGTTTTATCAAGCAGCACACGAGGTACTTTATTCGCTAATACCATTACTTGAACAAGATAGCAGGTATATGGAGTTTAATATTTTAGAGCGTATTGTTGTGCCAGAAAGAAGTGTGATTTTCAGGGTCAACTGGATAGATGATCAGGGTAAAATACAGACAAATGTAGGGTATAGAATACAGTTTAATTCTACTATTGGGCCATACAAGGGTGGACTGAGATTTCACCCCTCTGTGAATTTGGGTATTGTGAAATTTTTAGGTTTTGAACAAATATTTAAAAACTCACTCACAGGGCTTCAGATAGGTGGTGCAAAAGGTGGTAGTAATTTTGACCCAAAAGAAAAAAGTGATAATGAAATTATGCGTTTTTGTCAGTCCTTTATGTCTGAACTTTATAAACATATAGGTAAACACAGAGATGTACCTGCAGGGGACATTGGTGTAGGTGCAAGAGAGATAGGGTATCTTTTTGGACAGTATAAAAAGCTTACCGGTGAGTTCGATGGGATACTTACAGGAAAAGGCTTAAACTGGGGTGGTTCACTGGTGCGTAAAGAGGCTACGGGTTACGGGTCAGTGTATTTTGCACAAAACTTTTTAGAAGCCTGTGGAAAAGACCTTAAGGGCAAGAAATGTACCGTCTCAGGTTCTGGTAATGTGGCCATTTATACCATCGAAAAACTTTATGAGTTTGGAGCTATTCCTATAAGTTGTTCAGACAGTAAAGGGACTATTTATCATGAAGAGGGGATTGACCTTCTAAGACTTAAAACCATTAAAGAGATGCACCATGACTCACTTGAATCTTATGCAGATATAGATTGTTCTTGTGTATACACGCCTGTGCGTGATTACCCTAAAGATGGACATGCAGTGTGGGACATAGCATGTGACGTAGCCTTCCCAAGTGCTACACAAAATGAATTGACACTCAGAGATGCCAAAAAGTTAAAAGAAAATGGCTGTATACTCATTAATGAAGGGGCCAACATGCCTACAACTGCGGAGGCTTTAAAATTTATACGTAAGACAGATATACTTTTCTCACCAGGAAAAGCAGCCAATGCAGGGGGTGTTGCCACTTCACAACTTGAAATGAGCCAAAATGCCAGTATGGCACAGTGGAGTTTTGAAGAAGTCGATATTAAACTAAGACAAATCATGAAAAACATTTTTAAAATGGCGTATGATACGTCAGTCGAGTTTGAATGTGAAGGTGACTTGGTGACAGGTGCAAACATAGCAGGCTTTAGAAAAGTTGCAGATTCGATGATAGAGCAGGGTGCTGTTTAATAGCGACGATTAAAATATTTATAATGTCGGGGTATGGGTACCCCGACCTACAAGAATAAGCGCGATTAGAGTGCTAAAACCCCTTCAACCCTAGCAACAGAATCCCCTTTATGTAAAGAGAGTCTTACTACTGATTCTTCTAAGGCATGTAAACCATGCAAGACACTGCCTTCTAAGCTAATAACATCTCCAGCATTTAAAATGTATTTTACTGATTCTACGGTGAATTCTACGCTACCACGTAAGGTCATCACTGTAATGGGAAACTTGGTTTGGTGTTCCTTCATGGTTTGCCCTTCTTGAAAGGCAATACGTATCTCTTTTCCAAAAGGGGAGTCAAGCAGGGGTGTGATGACTACTGACTTGTCAGAGAAGTGTAAGTTGTCGTAAAAAGAAGCGGTGAGTGGCTTGGTTAATGTGCTTGTGAAGTTCATTATGAATGCCTTAGGTCGGCGGCACTTGGAAAGCCTGTACTGAAGAATCTTGCAGTCACAACATCCAAAGTACTTATATGTTGGATAAGCCATCTAGGTAACTCTTCAATAAGGTACATTTTAAGAGATTGCGCATTTTTACTTTGTTGCCAATCTGCAAATACTTCATCCATACGTTGCACTGCGATATCGTGTTCTTGTTTATGTAGGGGATAAGGGGGGAACTTTAGTTCTACCATTTTGTCCTCTTCACCTTTAAAATGTGCTAGCGTATGGGTGTACCACTCTTGGTACTTTTCTGTGATGGCATTGGCATTCGCTTCAGAGGCATCTGCTTCATAAGCCAAGACTCTCTCAAACAGTGCATTGATAAGCTCTGCCTCTTCTTTATGTACTTCATTCATAAAGTCCATGGCTACCATAGGCAGGTCAGATTCTTCTATTAGCATTTAAATCCTTTTAGATATTTAGGTTTGTACAAGTATAAGTTAAAAATTGATAATTATTATTGATATATGTCAATGGTCTGTGCTCTTGACATATATCAGTCAGCTTCATCGCTCACTTTGCTATAATTCTTGTCTAACAATGACAAGGACGATTATGGCAGACTTAATAAACACAGCACTCATACAAAAGTATAACATACCAGGACCACGATACACCTCTTACCCCACGGTACCTTTTTGGGATGAAAAGGGTATAGAAGTAGATACATGGAGTCAGACTGTCATACGTGCGTTTAATGAGTCCAATACCCAAGAGGGCATCAGCCTTTACATTCACATGCCTTACTGTGAGAGTCTTTGTACGTTTTGTGCCTGTCATAAACACATCACCAAGCAACACTCTGTGGAAGATGAGTACATAGACACTGTGTTAAAAGAGTGGAAACTTTACGTGGACCTTTTAGATGAAAAACCTTCTATCCGTGAGATACACTTAGGAGGGGGAACTCCTACCTTTTTTTCTGCCAAGAACTTACAACGCATGATCAACGGCATATTTGAAGATGCTACCCACCATGAAGTGACAGACTTCTCTTTTGAAGCACACCCAAATGACACTACAGAAGAACAGTTACAAACACTCTTTGACTTAGGGTTTACACGTACCTCTTTTGGTATCCAGGACTACGACCCAACGGTACAACAAGCCATTAACCGCATCCAAACGTACGAGACGGTGGAACGCATTCATGGTTTAGCAAAGAAGATAGGTTACGAGTCTGTTTCACATGACATCATCTTTGGTTTACCACACCAAAACAAAGAGAACATTAAAACCACCATTGCCAACACGGTTAAGCTTAGACCTGACCGTATTGCTTACTACTCGTATGCACATGTACCTTGGATAAAAGGGGTAGGGCAAAGAGGATTTGATGAAAATGACTTACCAAAAGATGAAGAGAAAAGAGAACTCTATGAGTTAGGGAAACAACTCTTTTTTGAAGCAGGCTATGAAGAGATAGGTATGGACCACTTTGCTTTACCTACAGACAAAATGCATAAAGCCATGGTAGAAAAGAAGTTACATAGAAACTTCATGGGCTACACTGCAGGTAAAACAAAACTCATGATAGGTCTTGGGATGTCGTCCATTTCAGACTCTTGGTATGCCTTTGCACAAAATGAAAAACGTGTGGAAGATTATGTGAACAGAGTCAACGCGGGAGAACTACCTATCTTTAGAGGACACGCACTGACAGATGAAGACTTAGTCGTACGCCAACACATCTTAAACCTCATGTGTAACCTAGAGACATCATGGAAAGATGAGAAGTTAAAATTAAATAATATTAAAGAAATTTTAGAACGTTTAACAGAGATGGAAGAAGATGGTCTCATCGAGATATATGATGACCACTTAGTGGTTAAAGAGTCTAGCCGTATGTTTGTACGTAACGTCTGTATGGCTTTTGATTTACGTTTAGCAGAGCGTACCCCTGAAGGTCGCATCTTTTCGATGACGATATAGACTAAGGTGTAACGATGTTGCATGGTATCACTGTAGAATGTGCCTATTTAGTGAAGAATACTCTCCTGATGTGATTTTTAGGTTATAATCTGCAAAATAAAAGGAGTCTCATGGATGAGTCATTAAATGTATTGGATGAGCCACTTGAGCCTTGTTCTTTAAAGCCACTTACAGGTTTCTACAGAGATGGTGGGTGTAATACAGGTAAAGACAACCCGGCTGTTCATGCCGTGTGTATTTATGCTACCAAAGAGTTTTTAGAGTATTCAAAGAAAATGGGTAATGATCTCTCTACCCCTATGCCAGAGTATAACTTTGCAGGTGTAAAACCAGGACAAAGTTGGTGTTTGGGTGGACACTCTTTTGTGAAAGCACACAATGATGGCCATGCACCACACATTTTTATTCATGCGACACATAAAAAGATGTTAGAACTCATAGACCTTGAAACCCTTAAATCTTACGCCATAGACCTCTAGCTTTACACACATACTCCTTATACTTCTATTATAGTAAAGAAGAAGGAGCTATGGTTCATGAAAAAAATTACTTTAGAAAAAATACAAAAGAAAATTGTCACGTATCAAATCATTGTTATGATGAGTTTTCTCTTTGGTATTTTGGGATTCGTCTACAATAATTGGCGTTATGAACATAATGAATATAATACAAACGTAAGAATGGCAAGTTTTCAAATTATTCAAGAGTTAGCCATCTTAGAGCAAAATATTTATGCTAACCATTATGATAAAAACGATATCAATGGTAATCCACGGGATGCTTGGGTCAAAGTTGGTTTGATAGATGATCTTGCTATATTTATATCCCCTGAGACAAAAAAAGCAGCAGAACGACTCAAAATGATTTGGGAAATACATTGGAAAGAAGTACGTGAAGATCAAAATATAACAGATACTTTAGTCTATGAACTAGAAGAGATTCGTTCTGCTACGAGAAAAGTGTTATTTAAACTTTATTAAATGTCACAAGTATTTATTTTTTTAAAACCTTGTGAAGCTTTCCACCATAACGGCCACTTGTAAAAACGTTCAATAAGCTTTTTTATAAGATAGGCTGGGTATCCATTTAAACGTACAGCACCTAAGTCAATGACCGCATATTTCCCTCCTAAAGCAATAGCAATCCCTTTGATTTTTAAATCGGATTTTTTTAATTTTTTGTTTTGGTATGAACGCAATACATTTTGGGCTGCAAGTTTTCCACTTTGTCTTGCCGTTTGTGCTGTAGGAGGAAGGGCTCTTCCTTTTTTGTCACACAAAGCTGCTGCATCCCCCACAATATAAATACTAGAATTATCTACCGCTCTTAGGTAAGCATCCACAACAAATTGGCCATTGGGGCTTTGTTCTAGTGCTATGTCTCTTAAACAAGGTGCGGTGGTAGTTCCTCCAGCAAAAATCATAAAGTCAAAGTTAATGTCTGTACCATCTTCAAGCAAAGCAGTATGTGCTTCAATCTTTTTAAGACGGCTTTGTGTATGGAGTGTGACACCAAGTTCTTCAAGTCTATTAGAAGCTGACTTGATGATGTTTTCATGCATGCCATTAAGTACAGTTTCTCGGCTTGCGATGAGGTGTATTTGCAGTTTGGCACAACACAGAGAGTTAGAGGCATAGTAACGGTTAAAAAATTCTTGCATACCCGCAGCAATCTCTACCCCAGAAAGTCCAGCCCCTCCTACAATGATGTTAAAACTCTCTTTGGATTTTTTGTTAGACTCTAAACGTTTATACAATTCATCTTGAAAAAACTGGTTGAGCTTTAATGCGCCTCTGAGGCTCTTTGCACCTGAAGAGTAGTTATGGACATTCTTTGAACAGTTAAAGAACTTTGTAACGCTTCCTAGAGCTATTATAAGGGTATCATAGACTAGTTCTTCATGTTCAAGATGTACTATTTTATTTTGATTATCAACTGAGACAATTCTTCTATGTTTAAAAGTGACGTTATCATAGTTGGCACACAAGGCAGGCAGACTTACAATGGTGTCCTCAAAAGGGGTGTTTGAAGCAATAAGCTCATACCCTTCTGTTTGTAAAAAATGGTAAGGGTGCTGGTCAATGAGGGTAATGTTGAGTCCAGGCGTATTAGAAAGTTTTTGCATAGCAGTAATCCCTGCATAAGCACCTCCCAAAATGACAACATGATTAGACATCGTGATTCCTCCCTAAGTATGTATGAGATGATTATAAAAAATATGTGTGTAAGGTATGTGTAGGGGGTGATTGTTATCGCAGCATTATGAATTGGCATACAAAGAAAGCTATATATATTGAATATTTTATTGGTGGCGTTGGTGCGATGGCAATCGCCCCCTACGAAGACACACAGCTAAGCGCATACACCCATTGATGTAGTTCAAACATATCTTCATAGGCTTTAAAGTTACGGTCAATGATTTTGGAGGAGTGAAAGGTTTTGTCAGGTTCAAAGGTTTTATAGGCAAACATTGCACCATAAAGGTAAAGGTATGCATACTTGTCATCTTTGTCTAGTCCCAAAGGGTAACGTTTGAATTGTGGCTCTGGTACTGTGTAGCCTTTGGCTTTGAGGTTTTCTAAAATTTCATGCAGCTGCGCACGTTTCACATCATTTTTGATGTAGCTTCTATAGTCAGCAAGTAGCGGTGCTTTAAAGTTGCGTATACCCGTAGCCACAAAGACTTCAAAAGGGTCATAATGCATGTAAAAGGAAGCCGACTGCATACGGTGCGTAGAACCTTGCCAAAAGATGATGCCAATACGCTCTTTAATGGGGTCAAGTCTATGAAATCTTGCATCACGGTAGATTCGGAAAAGAGATTTATTAACTTTTGGGATGGCATTGATTTGGGGTACAAGGATTTGTAAATGTTCCCCCATCTCTTCCACGTAAGCCTTTCCCGGAGTGACAATATACTTTTCATACTCGCTTTTATGTGCATCAAGCCACTCTTTAGAGTTGTTTATGATGATGTTTGAGAGAAAGTCTAAACCTTCTTTCGGGAAACCCGAAAAGTGTGTTAGGTTAGTAGTCATGATGTCTCTTTTATGTTTCCACTCTTTTCAGTATCAGCTTCGACTGTAGCATTTTCCAATGCTACTTTCGCTCTATCAGCCTTAGAAATATAAGGTGTTTTAGAAGAAGTCTTTAACTTTGCACTGGCACGTTTACGACGTTTATCATACATCTTTTGAAGCTTAGCTTGTCTATTCATATTGTGATCCTTTAACGTTTG
>WTAE01000072.1 GCA_013139765.1 Sulfurovum sp. | reverse complement strand
AAAATGGTGATATGAGATATATCTCACAAACCATATCGTGTAATCAAGCCATAGCAAGTGATGGAGCATTTACCTTAGGAATGTTAGCCCAATTTACAGAACAAATAAAAGAATTTGGTGCATCAAGATATAAAGAACTCTATTGGGAATGTGGTGCCATAGGACAACAGTTATACTTAGAGACAACATCTCTCAATTTATCGGCTACGGGAATTGGATGTTTTTTAGATGATATTTTACATGAAACCATAGGACTAAAAACAAATCAGTATCAAACACTTTATCCTTTTACTATTGGTCGTGGGTTGGTTGATAAAAGACTGAGTACTTTGAAGCCTTATTGGAATAGTGTAGGAAAAGGGTAGCATCGTTTAGTTCCACTTATATCTTTGATAGTAATGTTCTGTGTCCTGATGTTTTGTTCTTCTTGTGGTCGTAGCGTACATGAGAAGTGAGTGACTGTCATCCCTTTAACCAATGACCAAGTAACACATTAACCACAGCTTCTGTACGTAGGATCCTTTGTCCTAAACTAACAGATGTACAACCTTGTTTGCAAAGTAAGTCAACTTCATAGTCTATCCAACCACCTTCTGCTCCAATACATAGTACTTTTGGCATATTATCTTTATTACCAGTCTTGCACTTTGCAGCATCAAGATATGATTTCCAAGATTGTGAAGCATAAGGATGAGCTATCACTGCATTACCTTGCTCTTTATCCCCCTTTTGATCTAGTAATAAAGCAGGAAATTCATCTTCAACAAATTGCTTAAAACGTTTTTTTAACTCAATAACTGGTGGCACTGTATCTATTGCTTGTTGTAACCCTTCAAAAACAAACTCATCTATACGGTTTAGTAATGGGCTTTGCCAGTAACTTTTTTGAGTACGGTAACTATTTACAATAATAAGTTTATTAACACCAAGAGATGTCATATCCATAATCAATCTACGTAGCACTTTTGGACGTGGTAAAGCAAGAATAACGGTTAAGTCAAGTTTAGCTGGTGGATTTTTACTCAGTATAACATCAGTAAGAAGTACTTCATTGTTATTGATCCCGGCAATAGTAGCCTTACCTATGTTACCACCAATCTCAGCAATGGTTAAACTATCGCCTACCCTAGACTTTAGTACCTCTTTTATATGAGTAACTTGCGTTGGGTCGCTAATGATTTTGGCGTTTTTGGGCAATAAAATACAGTTCAAATTATGAACATAAGCAAATAGAGGTTAGGTGATAACGATAACGCATTGCTTATTCCTCTTAATAACCCCATACATAGCAGGTTTTGATATATCTGACACTTTAACAATCCTATGCTGAAAATAGCCTTCTTTATAGGCTTTGAGTATCTATTTATTACGTATTTTCATGTTTTTGTATGGGTTAGCATTTTCTCTGGTTCTCACGTTGCACGTGGTAACCCATACTTCAATTCATTATAGTAATAGAATGTAGACCTATAGCGAAGCTCTTATATACATTTCCACGAACATCTGGGAACGAGGAAAAACCCCTTTTGAATGTGCATATAGATTGCGTATCGGGGACTATAGAGTAGTATTTTATGAAAAAAAAGGTTTAATGCTTATTTCTAAGATTGCACATAGGAAACAGGTTTACTTGTAAGGAAAAACTAGCCTGTCCCTTTTTTCTTAAGATTCTTTTCTTGTTCCTCCTCTCCTGAGGTGGAACATATCGCTACTTATATACTTTTTGTATTGGGAGTAGATTTGTTACTTTGATTTATATGGGTTACACCTGAGGATGGGTGGAACCAGTAAAAAATATCATTGACTTAGGTTTTCAACTATCTCTATTATTCGATTAATATCAGACAACATTTCTTTTGCAAGAGTAGAATCAGATTCTATAAAATTCCAAAATAATATTTGTCCCCTTATTCTCTCCAAATAAAAAGGATTAGTAATCTTTCGTTTATTTATATGTGAATAAAATCCATATTTATTTAAGTAATACATCTCTTGTTTAATTTCTCTTTTAAGTTTTCTCGGTATTTTGGTTGTTCCATCTTGGATAGAAATACCTGTGATAATTCTTTTATTTTGATTTGTACTTAAATAAGTCTTATCTTTATTTACAATAAAACCACAATCTTCAATGATTGTAATTATTAAATCTTTTGTTTTCAAACTAATATATTTAGATGTAATCACCATATCATCTGCATACCTTGTATAAACCATATCACTTTTTTTACACAAAGAAGATAATCTTCTATCCAGTCGATAAGCAATTATATTACTCAATGTTGGACTTGTAGGTGCTCCTTGTGGTAAATGATTATTTAAAGTACATAAAGAAGCTAATGCAAATGATATATTTTGAGTATATCCCAACTTTAGAAAAACAGCAATTATTCTATTTTTTTCAATATTTGGAAAGAAGTTTTTTAAATCTATTTTCAATAAAACTTTGTTATTCAAATGTGGTGTAACATTTGTCAAAATTGATTTCTTTTTCATATAGGCATGAGCTGAATCATCTATATGAATATTTTTTAAAATATTTTTTAAAATCCATTGTTGAACAGATAATAATGAAGGGTAAGGAGCATCAATAATTCGTACACTATCTTTAGACTTTTTAGGAATTTCAAAAGTACGATAAAAACTTTTTGTACCAAAAATCATACGATTTAATACAGATATTTCCATACCTAAAAGTAAAGCCAAATGTTCTATTTCAAAAATAATAGGAATATCTTGGTCATGTAAGTTTTTAATATATGATAAATATTCATCTTGGACATTTTGAGGAATACACCTACTGTCAAAATATTTTTTCCACTCATGTGGATATTTTTTTATCATATTATCTCTTTAGTTGATTAAGAAGAAAAGCATTACCCTTACCTCTCGGTAACGCATCTCAAAAGTACAAGAATACTTGTTATCGGACGCGATAAGAAGTCTTCTTGTAGTTTTGCACGTAATGGAATGGAGTTCAGTAGGAAACTTTATTTCTGAACGAACGAGCGAACAGCGACTGAGTGAAGACATAAAGTTTCCTACTGGTGGTTAAAATTAACCTGAATCAAGAGCGACTACACTCTTTTCTGTACTAATGCTTTTCTATACTATTTTAGTATTTTTCTACTTAAATGCATTATAATTTGGGATATAAAAGTCATTAATTTTAATTTTATTACTCAAAAAGTCATTAGGTATCATTTTCCAATTTTTATCATTAGATAATATTTCTTTAGCTTCTCTAGTATTTATCCATTCTATAGCTTTTTTAGTTATATTAATACTATACTCATCAATATATACATAGTCTTTCGTTTCTAACTTTTTAACTAGTGTATTTAATTTGGATAATGGAATTTTAGCTCTTTTAAAAATTGTAAAAATATCTAGCTTTCCATATCCAACATAAATGATTTTTAATATATTAGCTTCATCTTTTTTAATTTCCATTTAGCACATCCTTGTCATTAGAGTTTTTCTTTTACTATTATTTGCATAATATTTCCACCAAAATATAGGGAAAACATTATTTGGAGTATTCCCGTTTTCTCTTTTAAATAAAGCCTCTGTCCTACTATATCCAAGATGCATTCTGGATAATTCACATTTACCATTTTCTTCTGATAATAAAGACTCTAAACGCTTCATTTCATTTATTTTTAAAGTTATCTCTTCATTCTTATAAATATCTGATATGCCTTTAGATAATTCTATTTCACAAGTAAAATCAATAGAGTTTTCCATTAATCTATATAAACCTTCTTGACTTCCAGCAACTGCATAGATATGAATATTGTAATCTTGAATATTTTCTTTAGCTAATTCAGACTTAACTGTATCAACTCTATTTATCATTGTTTGTCCACTACCTATAAATTCATCTACTATAAGAATATTTTTTTTAGTACGTGAACTTTTAAGGACTTTAGACATTCTATTTTGTCCGTTCATTGTATCCCACCCACACTCTGCAAATTTTACTTTCATATCATAGAGTAAGCCTTGAGAACTATCAGGGGTCTCATCCATTGATGTTGAATAAATAATAGTCTCATCATTGTTATACTTATCAATAATGTCTTTTACAAAACCTTCCAAAATTTTATGATATCTTTTATTATCTAAATAAGTAATACGGTTAATTAAATCAATAATTAAATCTCTCTCACTATTATTTTCACAATCTTCAATATATAAAGTATGAAAAGCTTCTGCTGAAGATTCATTAAACCACTCAATTTTATTTTGTATGGTAAATAAGGTATGAGTCTGCTCTCTCGTTAAATCCATTAAAGTTTAATCTCCCATTTATCTAGAAATATTTTAAGTGTATATATTAAACTAAAATTCCATAATGAATAGTATGGTTATTCACACTAAAGTTTTCATGATTATTTGATATTTAGATTGCTATCAAAGCTAAAATTTATTATAGTATATATTGTATTTAAAAACACGTTAATAAAAGGGGACAGGCTACATTTATATATCTTTCCTAAGTCGTCCTCTCTCATTTAATGTAAATAGCATACCATCCGTCATCCCTTTAACCAATAACCAAGAAATTTAGGGGTCAGGTGATAATGATAACTAATCTCTACTTTCATAAGTCAAAAGATAGATTGGCAAATGCCCCTTCGACACTTTGCGCACTCTTATAGCGGGTACTGAGTACTCTTACCTTTTTGGTCTGCATGTCACATATGGCAATGCGGAAGCTCATACCCATTTGTGGCTCGACAATGCAGATGATTTTTCCTTCATATTCTCGTGTGGCGTGGATGATACCCTGTAGTTTTGAGAAAAAGTATTTCGGATAACTTAGCGGTGTGATCTCAACAATTTTGATCTGCTCATTTTTTTCAAGGGTATCTAGTATAAGCTGTGCATCTTCTATACTCTCAAACTGCACACACCAATCATCAAAAATTTTATTGAAATTTTTTAGATCTTCATCTAAAAAACCTCCGGCAAGTGATTGTAAAGCAAAAATTCCCATTTGTGTTATCCTGTACATTAAAGGCCGCATACTAGCATAATTCTCTCTTTTTATGAATAAGGTAACTATATGGTTCGCGTAATCGTATCGTTTCTCCTATGCATTCCTTTCCCAAGGAGAGGAACAAAAACAATCTATGTACCACACGTCTACTGCTAATTACTGTAAATAGAGCTAGCAAAGAAGCAAAATTTATTTATATGTTACACTACCCCTAATATTAGGTAGTGAGGCAAAGGATTAAAGATGACATACAATGAGTGGTTCGAAAACCATAGTAAAAAACATGCAGCGATTATGAAGAAACTTGAAGGACTTGATGATTATGATGTTGTTCAGTACTTTATCTTTGAAAACATGGTAGAAAAAGAGCCAGACTTTTGTGCACTATACGCGACCAATACCAAATGCCATGAAATGTATGAACTCAACTGTTATATGTGTGGATGTCCACACTTTAGGTTTAACAAATCACCTGTGATGGAAGATGACTTAGAGTTTCACTCCATCTGTTCCATTAGCTCAAAACATGGAAAACGATCTTACAGAGACAAAGAAGTGCACCAAGACTGCACAAAATGTACCGTGCCACACGGTGAAGACTATATACTCAGTCATTTTGATAGAGATTGGCTGACAATGATGGCTAAGGTTAAGAATTAGATGAAGGATTTTAGTGCCCTATGTACTTAAAAGATACGATGTCATAGAAGGTGAAAAAGTAGAAGACTTTTTAGTTGATGTTGTAAAATTGTCTGAAAAATTGGCCAATAAACTCTTGAAAAATGGGAGAATCATTGACAATAAAAAGA
>WTAE01000259.1 GCA_013139765.1 Sulfurovum sp. | reverse complement strand
TCAAGAATTGGCTCAAGACCAACTTCTTTAGCCCATGCAGCTGTTAAGTCAAACGCAGCTGATGCAGTAGAAAGGTTTTTGTCAATAAGTTCTTGTTTCTTCTTAAATTTCTTTTCAATAACTGAATCCAGTGTAGCCGTACCACCAGAAGCTGTATATTTCTTAAGGAATCTATCTTTAATTCCTTCTTCAATAGCTGATTTAGAAACTGTACCAAGTGCACCAAATAATGCACCAAGCATAGCCATGTTCGTTGCAAGTTCAGTACCAGCTTGCTCAATTGCAAACTTAGTAAAGTCACGAGTTAGAACTTTAACATTTAAATCATCTAAGATTTTTTTATCTACGTCTGTTAAAAGATCAACGTCAGAGTTAATAATAACTAGACCATTCTCTTTAATACCAGCATAGAAAGGCATTGTGTATGATTTACCCATAGTAATTACTTGTGGGTGAAAAATCATAACGATATCTGGGTAAATTACTTCACCTCTATCGTAAATAGGCACAGTACCGATACGTGTATAAGACTCAGAAGGAGCCATACGCTTTTCAGCACCAAAGAATGGGTTAGAAACAGCGAAGTAACCATCTGTATCAGCAGCAGTTGCAGCAATGTGTGCAGCTGTAACCGCACCTTGCCCACCAAGACCCGGAAGTCTTACTTTGATTGAATCTTTAGCCATTATATACGTCCTTCTTTTTTACATTTTTTCAAGAATTCTTCTGCTTCTGGTGAAACATACTTGTAAGATGCAAATCTATCTTTATCTTGATCTTTCATCTCTCCAAGACCTTCGTTTGCACTTAGTCCAATTTCAAGAATACAAGGTGTATAGATGTTAAGGTATGTTGGTCCGATTTCTCTTGCAACCAAGATTGCTTCTCTAACAGCTTTAGCAACTGCTTTAGGAGCAGATGCTGTCATGTTCATAGAGTAGTGACAACCAGAAACTTTTGCAAGTTCCCACATTTTAACTTTTTCAAATTTCTTACCAGTTGGAGCCATTTTAAACACTTGACCTTTTGGAGTCATACCTGATTCTTGTCCACCTGTGTTAGCGTAAACTTCATTATCGAAACAGATTGTTGTAATGTGTTCTTGTCTAAAGAAAGACTGAAGTGTATAGTCAAGACCGATATCAACAGTCGCACCATCACCTGCTAGAACCACAACATCTTTAATCTTATCTGGGAATCTCCAAGCAAGTGCTCTTTTGATACCAGATGCAACAGCATTTTGGTTACCAAAGAGTGAGTGCACAGTATGTAGTGCAATGTGTGGGAACATTAAAGAAGTACAACCAGTTGAGTTAACAATAATTGTATCTTCAGGTTGTGGCAATGCAGAAAGAACATATCTTAATGCAGCAGCTTCTGGACAACCAGCACATAAAGAGTGCTCTTCAAGCAACTCTTTTGTTTGAGGAAGTTCTTTAATACCACGTGGTCTATCCATTTTAGAAGACCATGTAGCATTTTCTTCTAGCTCAATAATCTCTTTTGGCATAATATCGCGGAATTCCGGATTGATTTTGTATATATCAAGTCCCATCTTAAGCTCCTTTTCCAGGGTTAATTTTTTCCATAACTTCTTTAATGATTGCTTCAGCAGGCATAGACATACCACCAGCAACTCTTGGTCCACCAACAATGTTTGCGTCAGATTTACCATAAAGAGCAGTTCTTACTTCTTTATCTAACCAACCAACAACGTTGAATTCTGGTACAAATACATGTTCTACACCTTCAAGTGCAGCCAAAAGTTCTTTAGTTGGGAATGGTCTAATAGTTCTTAATTTAATTACTTTAGTTTTGATTCCAAGTTTCATCAATTCTCTCTCAGCTTCTTTAGCTTGGTGAGAAGCAGTTCCACAAGTAACAAATGCGATTGTTGCATCTTCAGTACCAGTTACATGAACAAGACCTTTAAGGAAGTGTTCTGCGTATGGACGTGAACGTTCAACTGCAGATCTTACTTCCCACTGCCATGAAGCGTGAGTTGCGTAAGAAATATAGTTTGATTTCATTACAAATGGATCTCTTAGGAAACGTCCTGGAGGCATCTCTGAATCAATTGGAGGTAGTGGCGCTTCGTATGGCTTATAAGGCATAAGAGCGATATCATCCGCTGGAAGCATTACTGATTCTCTTGTATGTGATACAAAGAATCCATCAACAACAGTAACAATTGGAACGTGAACATCTGGTTTCTCAGCAACAATAAATGCAGCGATTGACATATCAAATAGTTCTTGTACGTTTTCTGCGTACCAAATCATACAACCTGTTTCTAACATGAAAGTAACTTCCAAGTTATCTGGTTGAATTGTAAGTGGTGAGTTAATACCTCTAGCCATTAGGATGAGTTGACAAGGAATTCTTGTACCAGACCATTGTGGAAAGTTTTCCATTGCTCTAAGTGTTCCAGGTCCTGAAGTCGTTGTAATTGTTCTAGCACCGGCCATAGCACAGCCAGCGACTTCTGACATTACACCAAATTCATTTCCCCCTCTAAAGTATACACCTACGTAACCTTCAGCCCATAGTTCACCGATAAGGTGAGCTGCTTCTGACTGTGGCGTAATAGGATATGATACTGATGCATCAACTGTACATCTTTTTACTGCTTCTTTAAGCACTTCTGAACCTGTCATGAAGTGTTTTTCTCTTGGAGCGTCGAAAAGCATTTCGTCTGCTGTAACTAATCTTTGTCCAGACCAGTTATGTGTGTCTGTCATATCTTTAATTGTACTCATATTATCTCCTACTTACCAAGCTCAGCTTTTACTTCTCTAGCTATCTTGATAAATTTCTCAAGCTCTGAAGAATGCTGGTCTCTTAATGTTGCCATTGCATCTTCATGCCCTGACAAACCACAAATTGCGATTGTATAACAATCCGTTTCTGCTCTTACAATCTTTAATGCAACGTTTGCATAGTGACAGTGAACACCGATAAAGATCGCTGCTTTAATGTTGTTATGCCAAATTGTTAGGTTTGGATGATTTGGATTGATCTCTACTTCTGCATCAATTTTTGGATATTTTGGTCTATAATCGTACATTGGGATCATCTTAGAATTAAGTACTTCAGCCATCTCTTTGATAAGCTTAGCTTTTTTCTTTGCTTCTTCGTTGTAACCATATAATACTTGTGGTCCAGGGAAAATAGTTGCATTTTCACTTGTTAACATCACTCTTGCAACTTCTCTCATTGCAGTTTCTTCATCTACTACACTTTCTAATAAAAGTGCTTTTCCTTCTGGTGGTGTAATTACACCTTCGTATAATGCCGTAGGATACGGTGAATAATACGCGGGGCCTTGATTTGCCATAAGTTCTCCTCTAAATTTGTCTTACTATATTTTAAATAAATCTATTTCTAGATCTATTTTGCTGCTGCTGTTGTGTCAGGCATTTCCATCGTAATACAATTACGATCTAGCATGTCTGTACATACGTATACACATAGTGCACAACCTTTACATCTATCTTCATCTACCCAAGATGTATTCTCATCCTCATTGAACATCAACGTGTTCGCCTCTGGACAATATAGTGTACAGGCGTTACATTTATACTCAGAACACATGTCTGCATCAACTTTTGCGATATAATACATTTTTTCTCCTCTTATGATAACTTAAACATATATATGTTGTACGGAGTTTACTTTAAAAACCTTTACTTTACTTTAATTTAATGATGATTATAATTGTGCTTGCAAATAGTTCTTATAATGTGTAGTTATGTACCTGTGAATACTTCATTTATTTGAAGAAATTCATCGTTGGTATATCTTCTATACTATAATATATAGTTTTAGAGAAATTTAGATCATAAATAGTGCCCGTATCAAATTGTGAAGTAGTCACACACAGAAGAGTTAAATTTAAGTTTTAGTACTCATACTAAAGTATATTATAAGAAAAGAACCTATAATACAAAAGTTTTAGAAGGCAATTGTTATAATCTTCACTGATCAATTTTATATTGATTCAGTGTTCTGAGCGTAAGAAAATGCGAGTTCTAGCCCCAGTAAAATATGAAGTTTATGACGAAATATTTTACTGGATCACAGGAGTTTTTAGTGGAAAAACTAGTTTTATTCATTCCGTTCATACCGATTTTAATTGCATTTTTAATAGGTATGTTAAATACAAAGATCTTAATGCCTAAAGTAAGCCTATATTTCTCTTCAGGCGTTGCACTTCTAGCACTCTATGGAACATATCATGTCATGAGTCATGACACAGAGATACATGG
>WTAE01000200.1 GCA_013139765.1 Sulfurovum sp. | reverse complement strand
CAAATCTCGGTATGGCAAATGGGGCAGTGTTCCAATTGGTTCCGCAAAGATTTTCTAGAGATATTGGTGTGATGGTTGGCATTGTTGGTGCAGCAGGTGGCCTTGGTGGTACAGCACTCATTAAAACTTTAGGTTGGTCAAAAGGTGCTTTTGACGGTTATACGGTTGGCTTCCTTATTTTTGCAGCTGTAACTGTGGTGGCTATCTTGGGACTGAGTTTTGTAAAAACAAGATGGAGAACCACTTGGGGTGTACATTCTGGTGGAATGATCTAAAACACCACCTTACGCTCCTTGCCCCTAAAGTGGGGCATACCTCCACACTACTTACACAAGAGTAAAACCATCCTGATTAATTTTTAATCACTTATTCTCCTATTTTTATTTAAATATTGAAATATACTCCGTATACACGGAAAAGTGATTGATTAAAAATTAATCAATATATTTAATTTACTGCACAATAATTGTACTATACTTCTCTCATCTAATCTTAAGGAGATTCAAATGGCAGGATTTAAAGCACTCAAAGGACAGGGACATACACCCACCTTATTTATGGCTTTTTTATATTTCGATATGAGCTTCATGGTATGGACCATGCTCGGACCACTTTCAACTGAAATTGCAGAGGCACTCGCACTTGCTGGACACATTATTACAGCAGGAGAAAAAGCAACGCTTCTTTCTCTCCCAATACTTTCAGGTGCGATACTTAGAATTGTACTTGGTTTTGGTGTAGACAAAATAGGGGCAAAACTCACCGCTCTCATTTCACAAGCCATTGTGATTACTGCGTTACTTACAGCCTTTATGATAGGTTCAGAAATTACGTATAACCAACTACTTCTTGTGGCACTTGGACTTGGGTTTGCTGGCGCTTCTTTTGCTGTGGCACTTCCACAAGCAGGTCAGTGGTACCCACCAAAACTCCAAGGTATTGTCTTAGGTATTGCAGGCGCAGGTAACATTGGTGTGGTTATTGACTTTCTTTTTGCACCTAAAATTGCAGAAAAATGGGGTTGGGAATGGGTATTTGGTGTAGGGGCTATCATGGCGATAATGGTCTTTATTGCGTATCTATTTTTGGCTAAAAATGCTCCAGAGTCTGTGTATAAAGCAAGACCTAAAACACTGAAAGACTATGGAAAGTTACTTAAAGACAAAGACACTTGGTGGTTCAACCTCTTTTATGCCATCTCATTTGGTGGCTTTGTTGGTTTTGCTGGCTACATGAAGGTGTATCTCATGAACACGTATCAAGTAGATATGTCAGCATTTGGTCTAAGTGTATTTGATGAACCAAACGTGAAAGTCATAGCAGGTTACTTTGGCGCCTTAACCATTTTTGCAGGTGCAGTTCTGCGTCCCTTTGGCGGAAGCATCGCTGACAAAATTGGTGGGATAAAAGCACTTTACTTTTTCTATGGTGCAGTTGCTGTGTTGGTAAGTATATTAGCACTCTTACCTTTGCCATTTTTTGTGGCGATTGCTGTTCTTTTCCTCATCATGGCGAGTTTGGGTATGGCAAACGGTGCAGTCTTCCAACTGGTACCACAACGTTTTGCTAAAGACATTGGTATCATGACAGGTATTGTAGGTTGTGCAGGTGGTCTTGGTGGTACAGCACTCATTAAGACGCTGGGTTGGTCAAAAGGTGTTTTTGATGGCTACATGGTAGGTTTCCTTATCTTCGCAGCGGTGGTACTTGTGGCTATCGTAGGACTCTCTTTTGTAAAAACAAGATGGAGAACTACATGGGGTGTAAAATCAGGAGGTATGATTTAAATATTCATTTCAATATGTGGTGGAGTACCCACCACATATATTTTAAATTATGTCATAATTCGTATTATATAATTTAGAATATTTCAAGGACAGAAAATGTCAAAACAAAACATTGAAACTTCAGGCTTTACACTAGCAAAAGGCTCCCAACTTAAGGGAGATGACTTTTTTGATGTTAAAGTCATGGAGAACATTACAGTTGCAGTGGTGTGTGATGGTGTAGGTTCCGCGTTAGAAGGAGCACAAGCAGCAAAACATACCACAACTTTTCTCATCAATGCACTTAAAAATAGACCCATCTCTTGGTCTATGGAAAAATCTATTAAACACTTTATTGCCAATATCAACAGAGTCTTATATTTGGAGTCTATGGCTGACTATGAAAGAGAAGAATTGGTCACAACGCTAACGCTTGTGGTTATTGAAGGTGATCAACTCTATGGGGCTAATGTTGGTGATAGTCGTATTTATCTACAACGTGCCACTGAGGGGAGAAGTCAGGAAGAAAAAAAGCAATTGATTCAACTCTCAGAAGACCATAGTATGCATGAAGAGGGCATGGAAAATGTCTTAACGGCAGCTATGGGACTTGAAGAGACAGTAACACCGTACTACTTTGAAAACAAACTTTTAGCAGGTGACCAAATACTGCTTTGTTCTGATGGGCTTTACAATGAACTCAGTGATGATATTTTATGTGAAGGCATGAAAATGGGGGCTTCTTTTTTAGTCAAAAAAGCGTCCAAACTACACAAAGATTCTTTGCCAGATGACACAACTGCGGTAGTACTTGAAATTAAAGAACTTGACCCCAGGTTACAGTTTAAAGCATTGGACCTTATCATCCAAGAGCAGTATAAATCAGGGGAAGTGATAGATGGGTATACACTGATTTCTCCACTTATTCAAAACAATAGAACGTGGCTATGTGAAAAAAGAGGTTTAAAGTTTGTTATAAAGTTTATTCCTTATGAAGCCCTTGATGACGTCCGACAACTTGACCTATTTGTCAAAGAAGTATGGATGGCAAAAAGGCTAAAAGCAGGTTTCTTTCCTAAGTCTCTTGTACCTAAAAACCGAACACATCGTTATTATATTATGGCCTATGTGGAGGGTAAGACACTCAAAGAGTATACAAAGAAGAAGTCTCTTTCTGTAGATTTGTCTGTGGAGTTGGCAAAGTTCATTTTGAAGATGTCACAGTTTCTTATACAGTATGACTTGGTACATGGTGATATTAAACCAGAAAATATCATCATTACTGAACGTAAAGGCAAGTTGGTCTTTAAAATGATTGACTTTGGAAACATTACAGAAGCGTACTCGAATGTCACACGTGCAGGTACACCATCTTACTTAGCACCAGAACGTTTTAAACAATTGCCAGTCAATGAACAAAGTGAAATTTACGCCATTGGTGTGACACTGTATGAGCTGATGACACAGAAGTACCCTTTTGGTGAGATTGAACCTTTCCAAAACCCTTCGTTTGAAAAGACAATTAAAAACCCTACAAAACTAAATGCTAAAATACCTACATGGCTAGAATCGGTAATATTAAGGGCTTTAGATGTCAACATTGACACACGTTACCATAACTACTCCGAAATGTTATACGAAATCTCAAACCCTGAAAAAGTAAAACCATACTTCTCTAAAGGGGTATCATTCATAGAAAGAGAACCTCTTTTGGCATGTAGGGTTGTGTTGGGTGCAATGATTGTATTGAATGTGTTACAGTTGATTTTTTAAAAGGTAAAACTGTACTGTTATATTTTTTTAGAAATGGGTAGGTCACTTTTCTCAAAATCTTCAGTAGAAAATATTTTAGAAAAGTAAATGATTGCTAACTTACCTTTGGTTGGACGAAAAATGACAGCCATTTCATAAGGGGCATTTCCTGCAGAATTGGTAATGGGTAGATGTAAGACTTGTGAAGCATCTTTAAGATAAATCTCTTCACAAAAGGAAGACCAATTCGTGATGAGGCCCATCTGACAAAATGCTCCTTCAAGAACTGAAGGCAATGATTTAATAAGACCTACATAGGGTTGAGATGTTAAACTTTTACGGATACTTTGGGCATTGGCATAAATACCTTTATCGTATAAAATTGCACCTTCATAGTTACCTGCATCGTTACCATTGAGTCCTTTAAATTTATTTCTAAAGTTGATAGCCATCAAGGTAATACGGCTCTGTATAAAATTTGAAAATGTTGAGGTTAATATATCATTGCTTGAAACATATTCTTGACTATTGTTTGCGCTAATTGAAGCTTTTATTTTTTCAATTTTTAGAGGATCAACATAATAAATATGTGCCTGCGATTTTTTACCTAAAATGATGCCTTTAAAGATATTAATAACATGAGGAAGACATTTTAGATAACGATACTCTTTTTTCCCAAAAGTGTCGACAACGTCAGCCATAATGGACTCTTTTCTTTGTACGTTTAATCCAACAATTTTAGATTTTGAACTGAGCATATTAAAAATTTGATAATAGGTATGTCCATCAGCGATAGAGTGTGACATAGATAAAACAAGTGCAAATTTTTTACTTGGTTCATTTGAATCAGGGATTAGGAGTAGCTGTGTAACTAGAAGGTCACTATTAATCATTTTTGAGGGTGATTTTACGAGATAGGGACGAAGTTTTTTTGCCAACGTCTCATAAGGCATACTAGAATCAATTTTTAATCCTGCGGGGTTAAATTTATAAAGTTTCTCAAATGTCTCTTTGCTCGGAGTTGTTTGGTAATATAAATGTAAACGCTTGTGACCTTTTTGATCTATGATTTTCCCACTTAGCCATGGGTTGAGTTTGACAATGGCTTTAAATCTATTTATAATTTCTACTTTAACATCTTCTAGGTTCCCTTCAAAAAAGGTGGCCGTAGAAATACTTGCCATCTGCTTTGCAATAAAGGTTGATTCTACTTCTAAAAGTGTTAAGGTTGTATGCATATGTCTATTTAGCTGCATTAGCGTGCATTTCTTATATTTTTTCGGTGGGTTTTGTAACTTTTGGAGAAGTCATGTACCCCTTCTTTGTTTTTCATAAAGTAAAGATAGTCTGTTTTTGCTGGTTTAATTGCAGCTAAGATTGCAGAGAGTGAAACTGCCCCTATGGGTGAACTTGGTAGGCCTTTATGTTTGTAGGTATTGAATTTTGTTTCATCATTTTTAATACGCTCAGGGGTGACTTTCATGTGAGAGTACTTACCATAATTCAGGGTGCCATCCATTTGTAGTCTCATACCTTTGTTTAGACGGTTGTAAATCACTGAAGAGACGAGAGGCATCTCTTCCTCACTGGCAGCTTCTTTTTGTATGAT